>CAMJKR010000097.1 GCA_946406415.1 uncultured Selenomonadales bacterium
CCGCACGCTGGCAGAGAACTGCGACGTCCCGATCAGCGTTCAGCCAAATGCCGGTATGCCTTACCTCGAAGACGGCAAAACTAAATTTCCTATGGACGCAAAAACTTTTGGCGCGTGGGGTGTTAAACTCGTTGAAGCGGGCGCAAGTTATTTGGGCGGCTGTTGTGGTACGACGCCCGACCATATCCGCGAATTAGCTTTGAACGTCAAAAATCTAGTTCCAACTAATTCCCTAATTCCCTGCTTCCCTAATTCCCTAAAGCTTGCTAGCAGGAGCAAAACCGTCGTCATTGATAAAAATTCCACAGTGTTAATCGGCGAACGCATTAATCCGACTGGCAGAAAAAAATTAGCCGCCGAAATTCGCGAAGGCTCTTTGCTCGGGGTAAAGAAAGACGCGCTCAATCAAGTTAAAGCCGGTGCGCAAGTCTTAGATGTAAATATGGGAGTCGGCGGCATTAATCAGCCCGAAATGATGAAAAAAGCCGTCAGCGAAATTTCCCGAATCACAGACGCGCCACTTGCGATTGATACTGGCGACGCTGAAGCCCTCGAATCCGGCTTAAAAGCTTTTCCAGGTCGCGCATTGATTAATTCCGTAAGTTTTGAGCCGGAACGCATTAAAAAATTTCTTCCGCTGGCAAAACGTTACGGCGCGGCGATTTTAATTCTTCCGCTAACTGAAAATGGCGTTCCGAATTCCGCTGAAGAAAGATTTTCCGTTGCTAAAAAAATTATCGACGCCGCTAAAAAGTTTGGACTCGATGACGGCGATTTTTTATTGGACGCTCTAGTTATGACGATTTCCGCCGATAAAAACGCTTGCCTCGAAGTTCTCAAGACTTTAAATCTTTACAACGAATTAAATTTGCCGACGACTATGGGCTTGAGCAATATTTCATTCGGCTTGCCCAATCGCCCGCTAATTAACTCAACTTTTTTTGCTATGTGTCTTGCTAACGGGCTTAACGCGCCGATTATGAATCCCTACGATGAATCTATGCAAAATGTTTTAAAATCTGCCGCCGCGTTGCTCGCTAAAGACCCTAACGGATTAAATTTCAGCAAACTCGCGCAAGTTGCCGCCGAGCCGACGCCGAAAAAAATTTCTCTCGACACGTTGAGCGCGATTAAATTTGCAATTCAAGAGGGCGATAAGGACGAAATTCCCGCGCTGATTAAAAAAGCCGTCGACGAAAAATTTCCCGCCAATGAAATTACCGAACGCGCTCTAACTGCCGCCATGAACGAACTCGGCGAAGACTTCGGCTCCGGAAAAATATTTTTACCACAAGTTTTGTTGAGTGCAGAGACTATGCGCCTCGCCTTTGACGAACTCAAAAAAAATTTCCCCGCGCAGGAAACTAAAACGCAGGGAACATTCGTAATTGCCACCGTTAAAGGCGACGTTCACGACTTGGGAAAAAATATTGTCGGCGCGTTGATTGCCAACAGCGGCTTTAAACTGATTGATTTAGGCAAGGACGTTGACTCGGAAAAAATTGTTCGTGCCGCTATCGAACACGACGCCGATATTGTCGGACTTTGCGCCCTGATGACTACAACGATGATTCAGATTGATAAAGTCATTGAAGATTTGCACGCGGCTGGTTGTTCAGCAAAAATTATGGTCGGCGGTGCCGCTTTGACGCAAGAATATGCCGATTCTGCCGGTGCCGACGCTTATGCCCGCGACGGTGTGGAAGCTGTGCGCCTCGCCAAAATCCTAACCACCAGCCACTAACCACTAGCCACTAAACCTAGCGTAACTGCCCGTTTTGGTTTTGTAAACTTCGAGCCGAACGGGCATTTGATTTTTAAGCTCCTCAACGTGCGAAATTATCCCGACTAATCGCCCGCTACTTTGCAATTCAATCAGCGTTTTCATTGCGAAATCCAAAGTTTCAGTATCCAAACTGCCAAAACCCTCGTCGATAAAAATTGTGTCGAGTTGTATACCGCCCGCATTATTTTGCACGACAGCCGCCAAACCCAATGCCAGCGATAACGATGCCAAAAAACTTTCTCCGCCGCTTAAAGTTTCAACGGGACGCGCCGTGCCTGTGTAATCGTCCAAAATTTCCAAGTCCAAGCCGCCCGAACTCCGTTTATCAGTCACTTCGGTTTTGTTTTGGAAACGATAACGCCCGCCGCTCATTTTTTCCAGTCGATTATTTGCCTCGATGATAACTTCCTTGAACATCGTCGCCAAATAGTAGCGTTGAAACGAAATGCGCGAAACTTTGCCGCTCGCCACGTCCGATAACGTCTTCCACATCAAAAAATTTTTATCGGCAACTTTTAACTTGTCGGCAAGCTCGGAAATTTTTTTGGCAATGTCTTTAAGCCGTTCAATGCGCGTCGAAAGTTTTGTTTTAGCCTCAATCGCTGAACGTTCTGCCGCCCGTGCCTCGTCCAAAATTTTTTTCAAGGCGGGCATATCGGGACGAGTTTTTCCTTCGACCTGCGCGGCGACTTCGGCTTTATTTTTTTGTGCAGATGCGACGGTTGAGTTTTGCGCCGCCAATTGCTTTTCCAAATTATTAAATTTTTCTTGTGCCGTTTGAAATGCCGCGTTGAGTTCGTTTAAATTTTTTTGCGTCGAGGAAATTTCCGCGTCAATCAACTTGTCGTCCGATAAATATTTTCCGTCGATTTCGCGGGACATTGCTGCCACTTCGCCGCGCAACTTCTCAAATTCGCCCGAAATTTTTTTGTCCTTAGCTTGCGCCGCCGATAAATTTTCCTCTGTCTCACGAATTTTTACCTCGCCGTTTTGAATGCGTTTTCGATGACTGGCTAAAGTCTTCACGTCATCTGAAAGTTTTTTAACTTCCGCCTGCGCCGCACCAACAGTTAACGCTTGCGATTTTTCTGCCAAATCTTTTTCCTGCAATTCGAGTTTGCTTTTCAAGCCCGCCAAATTTTTTTCAACGGAAACTTTTTCGTTTGTTACCGTCTGCAAATTTGATTCGGCGGCTTTAATCTGCGCGTCGTTCGGGATTGAAACGGCAGAGATTGCTGGTTTCGGGTGATGAATTGCGCCGCACACTGGACACGGCTTGCCCGCCGTTAATGTTGCCGCTAAGCGTGCCGCACTGCCTGAAATTTGTCGTTCGCGAAGGTCTACCAGAATTTTTTCCGCTGAAGCTTGCGACTTTTGCATTGCGGCTAATTTTTTCTCGGCAAATGAAATGTCCACGCGCAAATTTTTTATATCCGCCAAAAGTTTTTCGCGGGCTTGAGCGTCTTTGAGTTTTTGTTCGGAGACTTTTAACTTTGCGGGCGCGTCTTGGAGTGATTCCGCTTCTGTTTTGAGTTTTAACATTAAGTCATCGCACGACTTTTTTAATTTCGTGAGCCGTTCGACTTCCGTCGCAGAAGCTTTAACTGCTTTCTCTACTTCTTTTAATTCGAGCTGTTTTGACTTGAGTTTTTCCAGTAAAATTTTTTTCTCGGCTAGCTTAGAAGATAATGTTTCCAAATTTTTGCGTTGTGGTTCCTCTGCCGTTCGTTTATCGAGTTCGATTTTAGCCGCTGACAATTCGCCCGAAATTTTTCCAAGCGATTTTAAGGCGGCGACGAGTTCATTTGATTTTGTTTCCAAATTCTGGAATTGTTTAGCTAAATTTTCGCCGTCGCTGAATTTTTTTTGCGCGTCGAGTACTTGAGCTTCTAAAGTTTTAAGTTGAGCTTGTGCGGCGTCGAGTTCCGCAACCAATTTTTCTGTAAGCGTCGGCAATTCTTCTGCGGAGGCGTTTGCTTCTTCCAATAAAGTTTTTTTGTGCTCGGTTATGTTGTCGAAGATTTTTTTTGCGTCGGCGACTTTATTTTTTAACTCGTCCTCAACGCGCTTGAAAAATTCCGCATCAAATAGCATGTTAAGAACTTCTTGCTTCTCGTTTGACTTAGCCAACAAAAATTTTTGGAAGGCACCTTGCGGCAACATGACGACTTGCCGAAATTGTTCGCTGTCGAATTGCAAAAGCTCGCGTACATACTCGGAAACGTCTCTGGTATCAACCCGTGCGCCATTAACGTAAATTTCCGCGAATGCTTTTTCCTCTGTCACGCCGCCGCCGCGAACTTTTGCCCGTTCATATTTGGGACTGCGCACAATCCGATAAATTTTATTACGCAATGCAAAACTAAATTCGACTTCAGTCTTTTCAGTCGGCAAAGCCTGTTCGGAACGCATCATCGAACTTTTGCGCCGCCCGCCCGAACTTTCACCGTAAAGCGCGTAACACATCGCGTCAAGAATTGTCGTCTTGCCGGAACCCGTTGCCCCGTGAATCAGAAAAAAATTTCCGCCTTGAAGTCCCTGTTCAAAATCCAGCGTAATCGGCTTGACGTATGCCCCGAACGCCGACATTTTTAATTTAATCGGTCTCAAATTTGTTCCTCCTTACGAAGTTCCTCAAGAAAGTCGCCCATAGCCTCGCGGTAATCGTCGCTTAAATTTTCGCCGGTCTGCGCCTTGAAAAAATCCGCGAAATAATCCAAAGTTGAAATGCCTTCACTAAAATTGCCTGCCGTGCCGTCATCATAAAAATTTTGCGGCAAAATAAATTCGACGCCAAGCAAATTCGGAAAAGTCCACGCCAATTTATCCTGAACGTTAATTTCGCGCTTCGTAAGGCGGGCTAAAATGTAATCTTCCGTCTTAGGCGTTTTAATAATCTCGTCGAACGTGCCTTTGACAATCCGAACGTCTCTGCGCGGCTTAAGTTCGATTTTTTCTGTCTTAACGTTGCCCGCGCCGCCAATATCGACGATTGTTACGGATTTTTTCTGATTAGCCTCGTCAAAGGAATATTTTAACGGCGAACCGCTGTAAAATTTTTGCGAGCGGTGCAAGTGTCCAAGCGCGACATAATCGTAATCGGAAAAAATATTTGCGTCGACGTTCGCTAAAGTGCCAACGATTTTTCGTTCGGAGTCGGATTCAACGCCGCCCGTTAAGAAAATATGAGCCATTGCGACGCTACGTTTGCCGTGAGGAATTCTTTGGCGTGCGCGGTCGACATAAAATTTATTTGCGGCGTTGTAAGTTGGACGTTCGGCATTTTCGTCAAAAAATTTATATTTAATTTCGCCCGGTTCAAAGAAAGGAATCATTGAAAAATAAACTTCGCCAAAATAATCTTCCAGCACAAAATTTTTAGGCTCGTCGGAAACTTTTGCGGCGATAACAATTTTTTGACGCTCGAAAATTTTACTGCCGAAATTCAAACGGGTTGCGCTGTCGTGATTGCCCGCGATTATCAGCGTCGGAAGATTTTTTTCCGCTAACTTAGTCAAAGTCTCGTTGAAAAGTTCGACGGCTTCGGCAGGCGGTACGCCTCTGTCGTAAATGTCGCCGCAAATCAAAATCGCGTCAACGTCTTTAGCAATTTCTAAAATTTGGTCGAGAATAAACTTTTGGTCTTCGATTAAATTTTGCCCTTTTAAAGTTTTGCCTAAGTGCCAATCGGCAGTGTGAAGTAATCTCATAAAATTTCCCTCCGTTGTCTTATCGCCGCCGCGTGAGCTTGCAAGCCTTCCGCCTGAGCTAGACGAATTATATCATCAGCCGCGCCGAGCAAATCTTTTTTGGTATAGGAAATTAAACTTGTGCGCTTTAGAAAAGTTTCGACGTTGAGCACGGAATAAAATTTGGCGGTGCCTCCCGTTGGCAAAACGTGATTCGGTCCGGCAAGATAATCGCCGAGCGGTTCGGGCGAATAAGCTCCCAAAAAAATTGCGCCGGCGTTTTTAATCTTAGGCAGAAGTTCAAAAGGTGCGTTCGTTAAAAGTTCGAGGTGTTCGGGCGAGGAAAAGTTTGCAAAGTCAATCGCCTCGTCTAGATTTTCAGCGACAACGATTAATCCATTGCGATTTATCGATGCTTCGGCAATTTCTTTACGCGGAAGTTTTTCAAGTTGAATTTCGACCTGCGCGGCAACTTTATCAGCGAGCGTCTGACTTGTCGTAATTAAAATACTACAAGCAAGCGGGTCATGTTCGGCTTGAGAGAGCAAATCGGCGGCGGCGTAGATAGGATTGGCGGTGTCGTCGGCAATAATCAAAATTTCGCTAGGACCGGCAAGCATATCAATATCGCAGTGCCCGTAAACTTCCTTTTTGGCAAGCGTAACGAAAATATTTCCTGGACCGACGATTTTATTGACGCGAGGAATTTGTTCGGTACCAAAAGCCATAGCGGCAATCGCCTGCGCCCCGCCAATTTTAAAAATTTTGTCGACGCCAGCGAGTTTTGCGGCGGCAAGGACAGTTTTATTGGCGTTGGGTGTGCACATGATAATTTCGCGAACGCCGGCAACTTTTGCGGGAATAATATTCATTAAAACGCTAGACGGATAAGCCGCAGTGCCGCCTGGAACGTAAACGCCGACGCGCTCCAAAGGAATGACGGCTTGACCGAGCAAAGAATTTTCGCCGCGATAAGTTATCCACGACTTGGGAAGCTGTTCGACATGGAAACGACGAATATTTTTAGCGGCAACTTTCAACGAGGCAAAAATTTCCGAATCAATTTCAACGTCCTCAAGTTCGACGGCAAAGTTATCGAGTTCAATGCCGTCAATTTTTTTTGTGTAGTCGATAACAGCGGCATCGCCGAATTTGCGCACGTCAGAAACAATCCGTCGGACAAGTTCAATCGCGCTCAAATCCTCGCCGAAAATCTTTTTATTAGCCTCGCGGATTTTGGGCGATAATTCTACCTCGTCAAAAGATTTTTTAGTTAAAAGGCGTTCGACAGCCTCGCGCCCGATTTTTGAACTGTTTACAATTCTCATGAGCTTACCTCCGAAAAATTTTTTGATAACTTTAGCGCAAAATTTTGAAGTTGACAAGTTAACCGCCTTGAATTAGGATTTAGAAAAATTTCATAGGGGGCAATGCGTTATTGAAGTCGACGAGCAAATTTTTAACTCTGATACTTCGGCACAAGCCGCAAATAATCGGAATTGAGTTGGACGAGCACGGTTGGGCGGACGTGGAAGAATTGATACGCCGCGTGAAAGGTTTAGACTTCGCGACGCTTGAGCAGATAGTTGCGACGGACGAAAAGCGGCGATATTCATTCAGCGCGGACAAAAAATTGATACGCGCCAATCAAGGACACTCAATCCCCGTCGACGTGGAACTTGAGGAATTAAAGCCGCCGCAAATTTTATATCACGGGACGGCGGAGCGATTTTCGGCGTCGATAATGGCGCAAGGGCTGTTGAAAAAGTCGCGGCTTTACGTTCACCTGTCGAGCGACATTGAAACGGCAATTAAAGTCGGGCGTCGACACGGCAAGGCGAAAATTTTTCTCGTGGAAAGTTTAAAAATGTTCAGCGATGGATATAAATTTTTCCGTTCAGTCAACGGCGTGTGGTTAACGGAGCATGTTCCCGCGAAATATTTAAAGGAGAGGTTTTAATGGAGAGCTACAGTTTTGACCCGCAACGCGTTTGTTCCAAGAAGATTTTTTTCAATCTTGACGAACAAAACCGCTTGCACGACGTGAAATTTTTGGGCGGTTGTCCCGGCAATCTTCCGGCAATCGGCAAGCTCGTCGAGGGTAAAGACGCTAAAGAAATTGCCGACATTTTGCGCGGCAACCCCTGCGGCGGGCGTGGCACCAGTTGCGCTGACCAGTTATCAATTGCCATTGACGAGGCGTTGAAGTCTCGCACGGCATAAAATTTTTTGGAGACTGACTATAAGGAGTCAAGCAAAATCAGAAAAAGATTCACCGGTTCTTT
>CAMJKR010000098.1 GCA_946406415.1 uncultured Selenomonadales bacterium
GGTCTGTCCAATTCATCTTGACATAGACACAAATGACCATGTTTTAAGTAGCAGTTAGTGATGATATTGCCAATGACGACGTGACAGCATTTGTACTCGCGACAGATTTTGAAAATTAAAATTAAAAAGAGCGACCGGTTAAAACTTCCCTGTCGCTCTTTTGATTTACCAAGCAGTTATTTTGGTAGTATAAAATGGATTGTGTAAGTAGGAAAGCATAATCCATTTTTTGATATAAAGAGAAAAAAGAGATGAAAAGGAAGAATCGAGACACACCTGGCAAAAGTTATAGCCGAGTATAAACCCAAAAGTGTAGCCGAAATGCAATCGGCACTCAAAGAAATCTTCGAGCCGATGTTTGAGGCTATGCTTAATGGCTACTTCAACAAGACTATCAAGACCTCAATGGGCGAGACAGAAAAAGTACAAACGCGACGAATATTGGCGATGTATGCTCGCGGCATGAGTTAGTGCTTCTGCAACTCAAGACGACCGGCTTTAAACTCAGCGCAGAGCAAATTTCCAAAATCACCGATTACGAGACGAAAGAATGCGCAGTTTACGACGGGCGCAAGAAAATTTTCCCCGAAGTGGTGGTGCAAAGGTGTATTGTTCACCTGATTCGCAATTAGCTCAAGTACGTGCCGACACGCGAACGGCTTCACCGCCCACTTGAAAAAATTTATGGTGTAGCGAGCCTCAAAGCTTGTCGCGTCGAATTTGAGCGATTCTGCCAAATCTGGAATAAATATCCCAGCGCGTTCCCTAACGACAATTCCGTTTTCAAATTGCTTTCTCTTAGGATCGTAGAGTTGAAAAAAAAATGGGCTTCTCGCCCCGTCGCCAACTGGTCGCTTGTTCGCAACCAGCTACTTTTGAACGACCGTCTCGCTTCCCTCTTCGACAAATTCGACCGCTAACTTTTTCCTCTTACACAATCTGCTTGACACTGCCTTTTGTTATGATTGGAAGCATTCGATATTTTCCGCCAATGTAATTCAGCGGAGATTTACTGTAAGTGCTCATGTCTTTATATGCCTCTAAAACGCCTTAGAATCGCTTACAACGCTTTTTCAGCGGTTCATATGAGAAAAACACGTACGAAAGAAAACAACGTTTTACGGGGCTACAGAGCCTAATAACAACTACGAGTGCGGCAAGCAGGTAAAAATATTCGCCCTCGTTGATTAAATTTGCACTCTTCCGTTTTTCGACCGTCATGCGAATAATATCAATTTTAATAGCATTATCGTTTTGAAAGTACATTCGAGTAATTTCATCATGAGGCGAATAATTTTGATACACGAAACAATCTTCTAGGGGCTGTTGGTAAACTCAAGTAAAAGAAAAACATAAGCAGTTCTTTTATAAAATGAGTTTGAAAAAAGTGAAGAACTTATGTCAAATTCATTTTATCACAAAGATTTAACCGACGCTCAATGGAACAGAATAAAATTTTCGTTTTACTTGCTGTTTGTGTTATTTACTTTTAATTTACCAACAACCCCTAGATAATCAAACGCTAAAATCTAAAAGTGTCCCACTTTCAATTTTAACTCTGTTACATTTTTCCAAATTTTTTCATTACAAGAAGGGCAATATTATGAGTGACGACCAAAAACTGTACTCGACTAAACAAGCCGCTAAATTTCTCGGCGTCAACTGCAAGACTATTCAACGCTACCGCAAGGCCGGTATTCTGCTTCCCGACAAATTCGGCGCGAACAACTCCGTTTTCTACTCGGAAATGGCGTTAGTACAAGCATGTGTTGACACGTTACACCGATGAGCAACTGAAAAATGTGACACGTCTACTCGAAAATGTTACACAGACCCTGAAAGGGTGCAAACTGCTCAAAGCGTAACATCAACTGCACAAAACGGGCAAGAAAAAGTAGGCAATAGGTGGCCGGTGTCTCAAGCTCTAGTCCAAAGACTCTTGAAGGGCGGCTCGACGACAGAGGTTAGCACGGCGAACGAAAAAAATTCTTCAAGCGTTGAAGTTAAATTGCAAGAAGTTGAAGAATACTATTTCGACAATGACGATGACATAGTTATAATCAACGACAACTTTAAAGCAAATTTGCCGGCAGAGTACAGACAGAATTTAACTAAGTTGTTCCATAAATTACAAGAGGCTCCGCTCTTAGAGATTTTCGCTACCCCGTTTAATAACACAAAAACGCTTATAACTTATGCTAAACTAGATTACGTAAATTCCTGAATTACATTCAACGGAAAATTTAATAAAACCTATGAAGTTATTTTTAATCCCCTCTACTTGTTTTACCGCGCAGAAAATATTTTGTTCACCAGTCGAAATATCTTGCAACACATTTTTGGCAATGTTTCTGACCATTTTCAATCTGAACTTGTTGAAGTCATTGAGCAACATCTTGACGAACTTAGATGCATGCGAATTTCTATGGATTTAAAGGATAAATTCGGAAACAATGCATTTATAAAGCTTTATGAAGAAAAATATCGTCCGATTGCTCTGAACGAAGATATTTTGGACGTAAACATTTTGGAAATGAAATCTGCTAAAAACAGCAAAGTGGTCAAAGTTTACAGAATCAATAGATTATCTCCGATATTCAAGTACGCCGAGAAGCTTAAACAGATTACATCATGGCAAACAGAATACATGAAAGTCCCCGTACGCAAAACCATGCAAAATGCACTGCTGTGCAATCACCTACTGACAAAAATTTCTTTAGTAAAAAATATTCGCGACAATATACGCAAGATGTTCGATTACTGGGTCAAAATCAAACTGGTTAAATCTTATCGCTTTGAAAAAAAGGAACTGCATTTTATAAAATTTCCTTCACTGTCGCTTCTGGCAACATCAAGGGAGACAAGCCAAATTGATTAGAGACAACCTTGACTATATTCACGCTCACCCAGAAATCTACTTCACACAAGAAGCGAAAAAAGCGGATATGTTTATCCGATTTGCGGCAATGGCTCTGGCTCAGACGGCACGGGGGTTAAGCTTATCAAAGGGCAATCTTTTCGCTACAAATGTTTCAAATGCGACACGTCGGGAGATGTGATAAATTTTTACGCGACGGAACATCACCTCAGCAACATTGAGGCTATCGCACAAGTCTGCGCTCTTTACGGTTTAGAAGTTCCCAAGAAAAAATTTAAAAGAATCTCCCATGCACACAGGCAAGCTATTTTAAAGGAGACTCCTTTAGAGAATTCAATCAATATTGAAGCCGTAGCTGAAGACATATTCCTCGCCGCTAGTCACCTGCGCGAAACTGATTACTTAATTAAACGCGGCATTTCTTATGAGACTGATGAAAAATATAATTGTGGCTATATGGCGGAATGGATTCACCCAACAAAGCGAGGCGATAAGAATATACAACGCTCTTGACGGCGGGTTGTATGAAGGACTTTACGTCATTCCCGGCACTCCTGGCACCGGCAAAACCGCCCTTGCTCTTCAAATGGCATTTCAAATTGCTCAGCAACAACAAGATGTACTCTACATCAGCATGGAAATGGGGGAAGAAGAAATTTATGAACGTCATATCAGCCGCATTTCCTATCAGCTATTTTGGAACGACGAGAAAAACAGACATAAAGCTAAAACAGTCCACTCCATGATTCAAGAAGGCAAGACGGTCTCTCAAGCTAAAGAGGTCTTCAAAAAAGTCGCGCCCTACCTTCGCACCGAATGTAGTGTCGGAACCACTGACGCTGATGATATTCGTCGCATTGTAGAAAATTACGAATATGAGCTGAATTCCTTGCCAGTCGTCTTTATCGACTATCTTCAAATTCTCAAAGCCAACGACGCTCATATGACTGATAAACAAGCCGTAAACTACAATGTTCTCCGACTCAAACAACTCTCGCGTGACTTTAAAATTCCTGTCGTCATATTGTCTTCCATGAATAGAATGAGTTATTCCGACGTAATTAGTATGGCTGCCCTAAAGGAGCTTGTTTATGACATTAAGCAGTTTTTTCCGTGTTTACGCTCCAGACGTTTGAATTATCAGTTCTCCCTGTCAAAATATTTTTAACCGCCTCGAAAGACATACAAGTTATTTTCAAGTCATAAATAATAGCGAAGGATATTAGTATAAGTGCTTCAATCAATACAAGATATTCTGAAAAAGAACGACTATTAAACAACATGAAAAACATTATCGAGCCGTTCAGAAAACCGCTCAATGCCAATTTACTTTTTCTGTTAATAACAATTGCAAAAAGGCTAGCGATTATAAGTCAAGAGAGAGGTATGAAATTTTTTCTTGCATATAAAACCATGTAATTAAAATCTTCTATGGAATTATTATAACTGGTGGCGTGATTTATGTTTAACAAAATTGTGCCGTAAATCATGTCGTAAAGTATCCCGTGCGCCGAGAAGTAAATTACGAACGGCAAATAAATTGCTACGAAGCCCGCACAGAAGCCTAAAAAATTTTGCTGAATATTTTTAAATGCGCCCGCTTGAATCAGAAATATTGTCGTCAACAGAACGTAACAACAAATCGGTAGACCGTTCGTAATGCGCAAGAGAACACACGCTCCAAATCCCAGTCCGTAAACAAAGCCAATAAGCGGCGGTTAAAAATTTTTTTCCTCTTTTAACCAGCGCAAGAAAAAATATGTCGCCGCCAACAAAAACGGCATTGAGTATTCTTCCGTGCGGTTGCCTTCAAAAAAATTTGAGGAATACAAAATAATCATAAACAACCAAATTATAAACGTTGCCCGTCGTGACCAATACAGCTCAACTGCTCGCCACATAAACAGCATAAAAAAATACATGAACGGAATTTGCAGAAACATAATTCCATAGCGCGGATAAATCAAATATCCGAGCGCGTTGATTACAAAGAGGAGCGGACCTTTGTTTTCAAATGCTCCGCTGTAAGGCAACAATCCTTCCGCCTAACATTTTCCGATTGCTTGAAAAATGATTGAATCGTCGCCAAAAGTTTCGTAAAGCGGACTCGTTGAATATGAAAAGAAATACAAAAACAGAACGCTCGCCAATAAAATCAAGGCGTGGAAAAAAATTACTTTGCGCGAAAAATTTTTCTCCGCGCCCAAAAATATTTCTCGAAACAAATTAAATCATTCCTTAAGCCTATAAAGTTTCATCATCTGCGGCCAGACATAAACCTCGCCTTTGAACAAATATTTTTCCTTAAGTAGTTGCTCAAGTTCAGCGTCTTCTGCTTGAGTTTTAATAGGCTCACCAGATTTTCTGTTGGGGGCGGTGCCGTAAAGAATCCACAGCGGATAATCTTTCCGAATGTTATCGAACCATTCTTTCCTAAATGCAGGATCTATTTTTGCTAGACGGCTATTGTTCATAAAAAGTCGTTCACGCGGTTTTATATCTGTGTAAATTACCCAATGCGGCGTAGTACAATATTCTCCCCACATAGCTAAAGAAATTTTTTCGTCTTCAGGAATTAGTTTACTTAGTGTCAAAATATCTTCCGCTTCATTGGGATTTTTAATGGCATCTCTTCTATCGTAGAAAGGAAAAAGAAACCTCATAGAATCTGGTTCACCAAAATAAGTTTCCTTCAAATGAAGAATTAGCACATAGACATCAACCACTACGAGCACAATCAAAAATTTTACAAGAATTCTCTTGAATGACAAACCGGAAGCTTGCCATGTTTTTTTGAATTCGTTACGGCTTTCATGAAGAATTGCAAAGAGAATCGGTATGACAGGAAAAATAATTATCGCATAGTGCAAATAAGGTCGAAGGTTCATAAGCATAAGCGACATTATCAGCCCGATAAAAATTCCGCTCTGTAACAGTCGGCTTTTTGGATTTTGTTTTAAAGTAAGAACGGCGACAATAATCATGATAAAGAGTGGCAAGAAATGGACGACATAATACAGAATTTGAAATATTAATGGTTGATGAAAGTTCGCACCTATATATTTCAGGTTGAATAAAATTGTGCCGTAAAACATTTCATAAAGTGCCCCGTGCGCCGCAAAATAAATTACGAAAGGCAAAACGATTGTCGCGAATCCCGCACAAAAGCTCAAGAAATTTTGCCCAAAATTTTTAAATGCTCTCTCCTGCAACAAAAATATTGCTATCAAAAAAACTTGACAACAAATTTGCGCGGCGTCGGAAGTGCGAATCAAAACACACGCTCCAAAGCAAAAGCCGTAAATAAATCCGTAAAGCGGTGGGAAAATATTTTCTTTCAGACTGCGCAAGAAAAAATAAGCCGCTACTGATAAAAACAATATGTTATATTCTTCGACGTGGTTACCTTCTTCGTAATGCGCCGCATAAAAAATCAAACCAATCAACAGAAAAAAAATTTTTTGCCAAGTATTCGATGAGTAAAGCTCCATTGCCCGCCAAATAAAAAGACACGACAAATAGAGAAAAATTATTTGCGGAACCATGACACCTACGCGGGGATAAATCGCGTAGCCTAGAGAGTTAATAAAATAAAGCAAAAGTCCTTTATGGTCAAAGATATCTTTATAAGGAAGAAAGCCTTCAAGCCAATATTTGCCGACAACTTGAAAGACAGAGGAATCACCACCTAAAAACGGATAAAGAAAACTTGTAGAGTAAGAAAATAAATAAATAAATATGAAGCTTAGCACAATCAACACGCTATGGAAGAGAATTACACTCGGATTAAAAATTTTTTCCTTGCCTAGAAAAATTTCTTTGAACATGGTAATTCCCTCCGAGTTAAATTTCTTTTGAAAGTCGGATAAAATCTCGTAAGGATTTCCAGCCGATTGAAATGATTCTTCGCAAGTTTATAGAATTTTTTCCGCCTTGACGTGGACGAAAAGTTATTGGCAAATATTTTACGCGCAGATTATATTTTGCGTAAATGACTGACAACAAAACGTTCGACAAATTATAATCTAGTGGAATTTTACCAATAAAATTTTTTAGCGTGGTGGCGTTCATAAGTCGGAAAGGAGTATTAGCGTCGAGAATATTCACGCCGAACACGAGCCGTAAAATAATTCGGAGTGTCAACGTAACGATTTTTCGGGCAAGACCATCTTGACGATTATTGCGGTTGCCTATAACCATATCAAAATCATTTCGGAGCATCCAAAACTTTTCAAACTCGGAAGGAAGCGTTTGTCCGTCTGAATCAGTTTGAAAAATAAATTCCGCGTTCTTGTCTATGGCATAATGATAAGCCGCCAAAACCGTTGCGCCGTGTCCGCTGTTGAGTTTGGTTATCGGCTCAAATAGCGGGCGATTTTTTTTCTCGTCAAGCATAATGGAAAAAGTTTCATCGCGGCTACCGTCGTCGAAAATCACAAGCCGAGAATTTTCATCGCCGAATTTTTCGACGACTGGATACCAATCGCGGATAACTTGACGAATAGTTTCCGCTTCATTGTAAGCGGGAATTACGATATAAAGCATTGATTTTTCCATAAACATTTCCTTTGTAAAAATTTTTAATAAATCTGTTGCGAATTTTAACATTGCCTGCCGAAATTGACAACCTCCGAGCGCAACGCTAAAATATTTCAGTCAACAGACAAAAACTTTTAAAGGAGATATTTAAATGAAAAACACAGTTAAAAAAGTTGCGCTTGCTTATAGCGGCGGGCTTGATACTTCGGTTATCATTCCGTGGCTGAAGGAAAATTATGGTTGCGAAGTCATTGCC
>CAMJKR010000099.1 GCA_946406415.1 uncultured Selenomonadales bacterium
CTAAATTTTTCTCCTCTCTCTAATTTCTTGTCCACTTTATTGACTATTATCCAAAATTGGTTTGTCAGGAAAACGCACTCAAATAGTGCAAAAAGAGTGCACGCGGTTTTTGAGGAATGTGCTAAGATAGGCGAGAAAAGATTTAAAGCGAGATGTTCACTTCCGCATTTCACTTCGTGAAACGCTAAAAAATGCCGTCATGACGCCGTTTATCGGCGAAAAAACTGCCAGTCGCTTGCGCTCCTTGAACCTGCGGTTGGCTGGAGAAAGGAGAAAAATCTTCATGGCTATGTTCCATTTTAGACTCAAGTCCGATAAGAAACCCAACGGAACAAAAGTTTCGGCTGTCAAGCACGTGGAATATATTAACCGTGAAGGTTCTTTTGCCCACGACGAGCTATGGAAAGAAACCAACAAATTCGTCGACAATTTTATTACGACTGCTAAGACGCCAAACGCTCTTGACGGGCTGGAAACTCTCCTTTACAAGACCGACGATTTTGGCTCTATCAAAAATTCTCAGCGCGGTATCGAAGTCACCGATAATGCCTCTCTTACCACTATTTCCATTGCCTTATTGTTAGCCGATAAAGCTATGGATCATCAGCCGCTCGTTATCAATGGCTCCTCTGCTTTTCGTAAATCTGTATTGCAAACCTCCATACAAGATAACCTGCCCGTTTCTTTTCAGGATAAAAATTTACAAAGAGAATTTCTTCGACAAAAGGAGAAAATAGAAAATGAAAGAAAAAATTTCGTTGCCAACGGCGGCACAATCATCTCCGCACGCCCAAATACTCAGTCCCATACTTCGCCTTCTCATGCAAAATCAATCCAAGATGTTACCAAAGTCGGATTTTGCTTGCCTACATTGTCCCAACTCCCTGTGGTTCGTTCAGAATCAAAAGGAACTGACTTGCTTTTGCCAGATGATGAAAGTTGTGTGCTGGACGAGTTTACAAAAGAATATTATCAGCGCGTGCGATGGGATTTTTCTCACGAAAGAACAAGATTCGCTCGTTTAACTGCCGACAAGATTTTGGATAACATGGCAGAAACATTGGCTCAACTTTCTGCCAAAACTCACGTTGAGTATATCACTCGCGAAGAAGCATTTGCCCAACGCGGTGGCTGTATCTTTCACTCTCACCACCTGCCCAAATGGGCACATAATGACCCCAAAAAATTTTTCCAAGCCGCTGACAAGTACGAGGGAGTCGGCAATCGGCGTTATATGGAAATTGAATTTGCCTTGCCTAATGAATTAACTTCCGTCGAGCAATATCGGCAGATCATTGACGCTTTTATCGCAAAACATTTGAGCGACCATTATTATGCCTATGCTATTCATAACAAAATAGGAGTGATGTCGGACGGACAGCACCATCCCCACGTTCACATTATGTTTTCTGAACGACTCATCGACGACGTGGAAAAAAAACACGAACGTGATGCCAAAAATTTCTTTTTGTATCCGGCGCGGAAGAAAAAAGACGGCTCGGAACCATCCTTCGACGAAAAATGGAAACGCGGTGCGCCCAAAAATCGTAACTGGTCGAACAAAAATTTTCTTTCAGTCTTGCGTGCCGACTTCGCTCAAATTCAAAACGATGTATTGGAACAAAATGGCTTTTCCATTCGCGTTGACCATCGTTCTCTCAAAGCTCAAAAGGAAGAAGCCGAACGCAATGGCGATTCTTTCCTTGCCAAACTTTTTAATCGTATTCCCGAAGAATACATTGGTGTCATTTCCTGTAAAGACGACGATAACGAGCAACTTCAACGCCTAAAACATTTTCGCAACCTTCGCAAACAACATTTCGATTTACTGATGCAGATAGACGCACTCTCAACACAAGCTGATGAATTAAAAGCTAAGGATTCCGCTCAGTCTTCTTCCACCAACGCCAAAAAATTTATCGATTCGCCGGAGTTTGCCTCACAAAAATTTGTCTCAGAGTATTTGCAAGAACTTAGGCAAAAAATGTTTACTGCTATCGCCGATGTCAATAAATGGAAGCGCGTTATCATTTCTCAACACGACGCTCAGGAGCAAGCCATGCTTGAATATATGACCAAAACCGAACGTGAACTTTGGCAGAAATACTTTGAAACCCTTGCGCAGAAAAAACATCTCGAAGATTTTTTACAAACCTTGCACAAGCCCAATGATTCTCAAAAAGTTGCTCTTAAAGCTTATAATGAACTCGTCGACGGTATCAAATCTAAAATTTTTTCTCTCTTCACTGCCTCTCTCTTGATGAAAAAATCCGTCGAAGAAATTCAACAACGCTTGGACTCTCCCAAATATAAAAAGAACATTGCGCTTGTAACTCATCAAATCCTTCAAAACAATATTCACGCCAGAAATATGCTCAAACAAGCCAGCGTTAATCTCGACCGTGCTGTTGACCTTCTCAGAAATCAAATTTTTGCTCAATCTCAAACTCACGAACAAAAAAATATTTTCAAGACCAGTGAAGTTTACGACCTTATTCGCAAACAATTCTTCGCCATAAAGAAAGAATACGAACAAACTCTCGACAAAAAATTTTCTCTCCAACGCCAAATTATTTCGCCTCAACGCGCTATTGCTATGGCGAAAAATATCTTCGTGCACGGCGACTTCAAACGTCTGCGCGAAGACTTGCGCCGTTTCAAAAAAGACGAGCAACGCCTCGCTAAAAAACTTTTAGCCTTCAATCAGCGCGAAAATATCTTCCTCAGTCGTGATTGGACTGCCGACAATCGCTCTGCTTTCCTTCAGGAAAAATATTTCCTCATCAAGCAGAAAACTTTGCTTGAATTGGAAAAAAACCGTCTCGCACAACTGAAAATTGCTCTGCAACGCAAACAAATTGAGTTGGATTCTCTCTGCCAAATTCCCGATTCACAAAATAAAATCGAAGTCATCGCCGCCGGCATTCTTCGCAAAAATTTCAAGTTTGTACTCCGTTTGGCGGAAGTCGAGACACGGGCTAAACAACTTGCTCAACGCTTAAATCATTCTAAAGACCAAATGGATATTTTGAAACTTCAGCTTTCCACTGAGAAACACAACACTTACTATAAAATTTCTTCCGATAATGTCATAACAAATTCGCCGGCGTCTCTTATCGCCGATGCTATCTTGAATGACCCGCAAGCCGTTCAACTCGTCGCTCGTTTCGACGGAAACTTCCTTGAAATGGATAAAACTTGGGAATTGATGTCCGAACTTGATAAGGACGAACTCATTCGCAAAAAAATTATCCGCGAATTGTAGTCTGCCAACTCAAAAAGTGGGCTAAAATCGCAAAAAGTGGTCGCCAAATCCTCTTCGCCTTGTGCTACAATATATCGAAAACTTTTTGGGAGGAATTTTTATGAGAAAGTTGGTTATCTTGGCTGTTTTCGCTTTTACTGTGGTCGCAACGCAATTCCTTGCCGTTCCAAATGCCGCCGCTGAAGATGTTTATCTCGGTACGTCCGACACTACGGGGCGTCAATGCTTTCTGGTCAGAGATTCTATCGATCCCGACCGCCAAAATATGACTTTTACCTGCACTATCAAAATGGTCAAGCCTAATACTGATGATGTGCAATTTCTTTCTTACCAATTCCGGTTCGTTAGGAATGACGGCTGGTATTTCGAGAGTTCGCAGGGTTACAGCAATAAAGTCAGCGAACATACGCCCATTGAAGACAGAATTCTAAGGATAGCTGAGTATGTGATTTAAAAATAATCGCGGCGATATATTTTGGGAGGAAAATGTCGTGAAAAAATTTTTATCGCTCATTATCGTTGCCACTGTCTGCCTTATCTTCGTCGAAGAGTGCCGTGCCGAGAGAATTTGCGTCATTCCCGATTTTAAAGACGGCGTTGCTGACCTTTGCATTGAAACTTCCGGAATAAAAATCGTACGGCTCCAAGATTCTCGAAACGGCACCCCGCAATTCGCTTTTATCGTTCCCACTGATTATTTTAACCACGATACCGGCGAAATTTCCAAACATAACTTTCCGATTTGGCTTTTCTTCAAAGATAACAACGGCGAATGGTGTTGTAGTGATATTGATGAGGAATCCGCGCGTATGACTCAAATTAAACTCCGTCACGGAAGTCCTATTAAAAATTACGAAACCGACGAGCGCACTTTCGTCGAAGTTATTTTCGATAAAGCTTGCGAATATATTGATGTCAGCGAAATCGGCAATACCGAAGCCGAGCGTTTCGGCGAAAAAGGCAACGGCGTCATGGTATTTTTCAAGTAAACTTAGTCGGAATAAAAAAAGCCCTTCGGCTCAATGTCGGAGGGTTTTTTCGTTTGAAAATTAGAATTTTATTTCTCTGCTTTAGTTTTATGTAGCATATAATCGCAATGGCGACGAAGATTTACCGCATTCAATTCGGGATAAATTTCTATGCATTTGTTTAGCTCCTCAATCGCCCGTGCGTATTCCTGCATATCAAAATATACCATTCCGCGACCTTTATACGCCTTAAAATTCTTCGGAGCGAGTTCGAGAGCCTTGTTATAGTCCTGCAATGCCGAATCATACTGCTTTAAATTATGATAAACGAGTCCGCGATTGTTATAGACCTCAGAATTATTCGGATTTAACTCGACAGCCTTATTTGCGTCTTCAAGTGCCAAATTATTTTGCCCTATTTTCAAATAAATGATACTGCGAGCCATATACGCCCTAAAGTCGTTCGGATTAAGCTCAATCGCCTTGTTTAAGTCTCTTTGAGCCAAATTAGCCGCATTGGTATAAGCATTGCCGCGACCGATATACGCATCGACATTATTGGGAGCGAGTTCGAGAACTTTATCGTAATCTTTAATCGCGAGGTCTTGTTCGCCGTGCTTGCAATAAAAATTTCCGCGATTTATATATGAGTCAACGTCATTGGGAGCGAGTTTAATCGCCGAATCGTAATCCCGAATCGCCAAATCGAATAATTCTTTGCCTTTGTCGTAATTCATAGTGTCGAAATGATATTCGCCGATTTTCACGAGATATTCGCCGCGAAGATTATATTCGCTTGCGGTATTGAGTTTCAGCGCGGAAATTTCATCAAGAAGACTAATCGCGCCTTTATAGTCTGAGGAATCGAAAAGATTTAGACCTTCGCGGATTTTCTGAGCCTCAAAAGATAAATTGGCGGCAGAAACCTGTATCGAGACGATAAACAACATAAGAACAAAGATTTTTTTACAAAACATAGTCTTCCTCCCAAAAAATTTTAATTAAGAAGGCAGTTACTACCGATTTGGAGCAACTGCCTCCTTTTTTTATCGTGCTTTGAGCTTATTTAAGGGTTTTACCGCTGATTTTGTAAGTCGCGCCGTTAATGTTAAAAGTATCGGTCGCGTTAACGTTATCGAAGACGATTTTGCCGCCGCCGGACACGGTGAGAGCCAATTTCCCGCTACTGAAGGAGGATTTTGTAAACGAACCTCCCGTCGAGCCGTTTGATTTAAGGATTTGCAACATATCGCCGCTTTGGTAATCGAAAATGGTATCCGTTCCTTCGCCGGGCTTGTAGATAAATGTGTCTTTACCGGAGCCGCCATACAAAGTATCGTTACCTGCGCCGCCCCAGAGCGTATCGTTACCGTTTTGTCCGTAAATTATGTCCTTACCCGCGCCGCCGACCAAATAATCATTGCCATTTTTGCCGTAGAGCGAGTCATTACCGCTACCGCCGAGAATTGTATTGTCATTAGCGTTACCGACGAGCTTAATTGCCGCCTTACGTTCGGATGCGTCGCCGATTTCACGCCATGAGGCTAAAGTTGCACTGGATTTTGAGCTATCGTCAGCCAAATACGCACCGCCGACAATCGTCCGAGCCGTTCCGTCCGCTTCGATGAACGAAAGTTCCTTACCTTTGCCATTTTTAACGGTCAGAGTGTCCGAATTGATTGTAAATGTGGCATCGGAGCCTTTTACGGAGGATTTACTTATCGCCGCGCCGATTGAAATTCTATCGCTTGTCGCGTAGTCTGTGATAACGTCGTCACCCGCGCTGTAGATGAACAAATCATTGCCGGTACCGCCTGTGAGCGTGTCATTTCCTTCTCCGCCGGATAAAGTGTCCTTTCCGTCTCCACCAATGAGCGAATCGTTGCCCTCTCCGCCGTACAAAGTGTCGTTACCTGTGCCGCCCAACAACGTATCGTTGCCTGCATAGCCGCTCAAGTAATCGTTACTCGCGCCGCCAACTAGATAATCATTACCACCTTGTCCGTAAAGCTTATCCTTACCGGTTTTGCCTATGAGTGTATCGTTACCTTCGCCACCTACCAAAGTAGAATTGCCCTCGCCACCTGTCAGCGAATCGTTACCCGTGCTACCCGTAACTTTAAGAGCCAATTTCTTATCTTTGCCATTTTTAATGGTCAAAGTGCCGACATTGGTCTTAAATATGACATTAGAACCCTTAATGGAGGATTTACTTATCGCCGCGCCGACTGAAATTTTATCGCCCACCGCATAGTCGGTTATAACATCGTTGCCACCGCTGTAAATAAACAAATCATTGCCGTTACCACCCGTCAGCGTGTCATTTCCTGCTCCACCAGACAAAGTATCATTACCGTCGCCGCTAATAAGTGAATCGTTGCCCGCGCCGCCGATAAGTTTATCATTTCCAGTGCCTCCGGTCAGCGTATCATTACCTTTGCCGCCCGTAATTGAGATTTGCACAGCTTTTGAGCCGTTGATAGCGATATTTTCCTTAACTTTCGTCGCATTTACGCTCTTAATACTTGCCGACGCCGTGTAACCTTTGCTCGCGTTGTAATTTTCGGTTATCGTGACGCCATTTGTTGAAGTATTGGTGAGCAAGCCCGCCGATGCTTTGTACAAAATGCCGTTTGCAGTGACTTCGACGTTTTTTTTCGCCGCACCGGAGACAGTTAAGCTTTCTTTGCCGGCAATGAGCACGAGATTTTTGCCAACCGCCGCCGCATTCGTCAATTTTGCGTTCATCGTGATTGCATTCGTGTAGAAAGTGCCGTTGGTGTCGATAACTTTCGTATAACCCGAAGGAGCCGCAGCCATATAGCTCAAAGTTTTGCCGTCGTCCATAATTTTGGTTTTAATGCCGTATTCCGCGTAAGCTTTAGTAAATTTCGCGTCTTTTTGGACGTAGTAAGTCTTTTTATCGGAGCCTGTGGTCTTTATGTAACCGGTCGGCAGTGTTCCGCTCGTTGCGAAGTAATAATTTGCTTTTTTAGCCGTGCCGTTGTCGGAAATGATGACTTCGGACAAATTATCGGTCGCCAAAGTGTAACCGCTCGTCTCAACGGATACTGCAGTGCCGTCCGTAGGTATAGCGTTCTTGCCGAGCGTTATTTTTTTGCCGGAAACCGTGATGTCGCTTGCCTTCGCGCCGCTAGTCAAGCCGCTGAACGTTATTGTCTTGAGATTTTTTGTGAGATAAGAAATTTTGTTATCGGCGAGTTTGTAACCGGTAGTTTTGACACCGGCAGTTATGTATTTGCCATTTTTGAGTGTTGCCGACGATTCAACCGCCGCCGTAACATCGCTACCGAGTTTGAGCGTGTATCCGTCGGAGATTGTCACTGCCTTCTTGTTTAGATTCGACGCGCCCAATGTCACTGTTGTCCCGTCAACTTTTATTCCACTCGTCGATTTTATTCCGCTGACCGTAAATGA
>CAMJKR010000100.1 GCA_946406415.1 uncultured Selenomonadales bacterium
TCAAGTTCTATAGTCGCACCGGCAGCAACTGTATATTCACCTGCCGTAAGCTCATAATATCCGGAATCATTTTTTGTAATTTCGGTTGCGCCCTCTGTGATACCGTTGGTTGCGCCCGTATAAAGCTTACCTTCAATCATAAAAAGATAAGTTGTTGTGTCATCAAAGCGTTGAAGGTCGAAGATAAATTTGGTCATGTCATTCACCCCCTTTTGCCTGCCTCCCAAAGCGATTCGGGGGGGGGGTATTTTTAAAGTAAAAAATTTTTCTGTCCATAGAGTATTGTCTCCTTTATGGGAAGAGGGAAAACATCGGAGCCGTGCCTTGACAAAATTTATGCGGCAACCACAGCTGTAAGATAAGGGTTAAGGTCATACGTTTCAATTAATCGCAGGCATCACCTCTGTAAAAGTCTTCTGAAAAATTATCGAACATAACAATCAAAATTTTAAATGTTAAGATAAATTTGCTTTATATTGTAAACTATAGAATCGCTTTAAGCAAGAGTTTTTGGTTAGTATGAAAAATTAAATTTGCATTAAAAACAGCTGGAAAAAATTGTTTGCTTTAACGTATTGTAAAATTTTTCAATCGGCGAGAAAATCTTATCGGTACACGGCAATCGATAAATTTTTATGGCAGGAAAATTGCAGTTGAATTTTGGGATACGCTACACTATAATTGAATAAATAAAAAATATGCAGATATTGCGTTTGGTAAAAAGTTTTTCTTGTCTTATGGAGGAATTTTCATGTCACAGTTTGATAAAAGAAATTTATCGATGATGATGGATTTCTACGAAATGACAATGGCGAACGGCTACTTTGTAAACGGCGGGGAAAATACTCGTGTGGCATTCGACGTATTTTATCGGCGTAACCCCGACGCCGGCGGCTTTGCAATTTTTGCTGGGCTTGAACAGGTTATCGAATACGTTGAGAATATGCAGTTCAGCGCGAAGGATATTGACTATCTGCGCGGGCAAAAAATTTTCAGCGAAGACTTTTTGGAGAGCCTCAAGGATTTTCATTTCCGCGGCGACATTTACGCTTTCCCCGAAGGCACGATTATGTATCCTAACGAGCCGTTCTTAACAGTCGTAGCCAACTTGATTGACGCGCAACTTGTTGAGACGGCAATTTTGGCGCAGATTAATCACCAGTCGTTGATTGCGACTAAGGCGCGGCGTATCGTTCGGGCGGCGGAGGGACGTTTCGTTTCAGACTTTGGAGCTAGACGCGCTCACAACATGGACGCTGCAACTTATGGAGCACGGGCGGCATTTATCGGCGGCGTCAACGGCACGGCTACTGTTAGCGCGGGTCAACTCTTTAATATTCCCGTCAACGGCACAATGGCGCACAGTTGGGTTATGTATTTCCGCGACGAGTTTGAAGCGTTCAAAAGATACGCCGAAGTTTATCCCGACTCAACGACTTTGCTTGTTGACACTTACGACGTTATCCATAGCGGCATTCCCAACGCGATTCGTGTTGCTAAAGAAGTTTTGGAACCGCAAGGCAAGCGTCTGCGCGGCGTGCGAATTGATTCGGGCGACTTGGCTTATCTGTCTAAAAAAATTCGTAAAATGCTTGACGAGGCGGGCTTGAACGATTGCAGGATTATCGCTTCCAACAGTCTCGACGAATTTACGATAACTTCGTTGATAAGTCAGGGCGCGGCGATTGATTCATTTGGCGTCGGCGAACGTTTGATAACCGCCAAAAGTGAGCCGGTCTTCGGCGCGGTTTATAAAATCGTTGCAGTTGAGGAGGGCGGCGTTTTTGTTCCGCGTATCAAAGTTAGCGAGAACGTCGAAAAAATCACCAATCCCGGCTTGAAAAATATTTATCGCGTCTACGACAAAGACGGACACGCTGTTGCAGATTTAATCGCGCTGTTCGATGAGCCTGTTAACATGAGCAATCCTTTCCGCTACGTTGACCCGGTTAAGCCGTGGAAAAATCGTCGCTTTGAAAATTGCACGGTTAGAAAATTGTCGCGGCTTTACGTTAAAGATGGTCGGCGCGTGGAAAATTTGCCACCACTCAATGAAATTCGCGATTACGTTAAGCACCAACTTGCGCAGGAAATTTGGCAGGAAGAACAACGCTTTGAAAATCCACACCGCCACTATCTCGACATGACGCCCGATTATTACGATATGAAAATGTCTTTATTGCACAAAACGCGCTCAAATATGTAGTAAACAAAAAGGCGAGCAGTCAATCGACCGTTCGCCTAATTTTTTTTATGTAAATGACGCTCAATAATTTTCTGCGTTAACCTCAAAGAAACTTTGCGGGTGGAAACATGCGGGGCAATCTTTACATGACGCCCGATTATTACGATATGAAAATGTCTTTATTGCACAAAACGCGCTCAAATATGTAGTAAACAAAAAGGCGAGCAGTCAATCGACCGTTCGCCTAATTTTTTTAGGTAAATGACGCTTAATAATTTTCTGCGTTAACCTCGAAGAAACTTTGCGGGTGGAAACATACGGGGCAAGTATCAGGAGCATTCGTGCCCAAAACAAGATGTCCGCAATTTCTGCACTCCCACAGCGTGACACCCGCCTTTTTGAAGACTTCCTGCGCCTCGACGTTCTTTAACAGTTTGCGGTAGCGTTCCTCGTGGTGTTTTTCGATAGCCGCAACAGCGCGGAATTGTTCGGCAAGTTCGTGGAAGCCTTCCTCGTCAGCCTCACGAGCCATACGCGGATACATGTCTGTCCACTCGAAATTTTCGCCTTCCGCCGCGTGAACAAGATTTTCTTCTAAGCTGCCCAATTCGCCCAAAGCCTTAAACCAAAGTTTTGCGTGTTCTTTCTCGTTGTCGGCAGTTTTAAGGAACAACGCGGCAATTTGTTCGTATCCGTTTTTCTTAGCAACGCCAGCAAAATAAGTGTATTTGTTGCGCGCTTGAGATTCACCCGCGAACGCCTCACGAAGATTTTTCTCGGTTTTGGTGCCGGCTAATTTGTTGCCTTTCGGCGGTTCCGGAGTTTCGACGACTTTTTCAAAATCTGTGGAGGGGTGCTTGCACAGCGGACAAACAGCGGGCGGCTCGTCGCCTTCGTGAACGTATCCGCAAATCCTGCAAACCCATTTAGTTTTGCCGCCCGAAACTTTGACGGCGGGTTTAGGCTTAATGTGCGCTTGATAGAAATTGTACGACGTGGAGGGGACGTTGTTAAATTTTTCCATGTCGACGACTTCCGCGATAAAAATTGAGTGCGTGTCCAATTCGACTTGCTGAATAACATTTGCGCTGATGTAAGAATTCGTGCCTTCAGTTATTGCAAGCGTGCCATTGGCGGTGCGCTGAACTTTATCGAAGTCCGCGAATTTGTCGACGTTCTTGCCACTCTGGAAACCGAAACGCTTAAATAAATCGAAAGTCGCCGCCTCCGAGATTATCGACGCGGTAAATTTTTTTGTTTTGGCGATTATGTCGTGCGTGTAATTCGATTTGTTCACAGCGATTGAAATTCTGTCCTTAGTAATCGGCGCGGCGGTCACCTGCGTTACGGTGTTGATTATGCAAGCGTTATCCTTCGTGCCGTCGTTCGCGCTCAGAACGAACAGTCCATACTGAACGTTGAATAAAACTTTGCTGTCCATTAAAGTCACCTCTTATAAAACATTTTGCATACGCAAGCGCATTTTATCAAACGCCGCGCAGATTGTAAATAAAAAAATCCTCGACGTTTATCGAGGAGATATTTTATAAAATTTTCGACAAGAATAATTTAGTGCGTTCCTCTTTGGGATTCTCGAAAACTTCTTTAGGATTGCCCTGTTCGACGATATAGCCGCCGTCCACAAATAATAATCGCGTGCCGACTTCGCGGGCAAAACCCATTTCGTGCGTTACGATTACCATAGTCATTCCACTTTCGGCGAGGCGTTGCATAACGTCTAAAACTTCGCCGACCATTTCTGGATCCAGTGCGCTTGTTGGCTCGTCGAAGAGCATAACTTTTGGATTCATAGCTAAGGCGCGGGCGATTGCAACGCGTTGTTGTTGACCGCCGCTAAGTTGGTTCGGATAAGCGTCTGCCTTGTCGCCTAAGCCCACGCGGTCGAGTAAATCCTGCGCGGTCTGTTCAGCGCGGGATTTTTCCATTTTGCGAACTTTAAGCGGCGCAAGCGTAATGTTGTCGAGAACAGTCATATGTGGGAACAAATTAAACCGCTGAAAAACCATGCCGACTTCTTCGCGAACTTTGTTAATATTTGCGTCGCTGTCAAGTGGAATGCCGTCAACAGTTATCGTGCCGCCGGTTGGCTCCTCTAAAAAATTTATGCAACGCAACAATGTCGACTTGCCCGAACCGGAGGGACCGATTATAACGACAACTTCGCGCTCGTCAATGTGCAAGTCAATTCCCTTTAGAACGTGCAAATCCCCAAAAGATTTTTTTAAGCCTTTAATGTCAATCATAATTCCTAATTCCTAATTAATTTTAGCCGTTGAGACTGCCGACGCTGTTAACGGACTTTTCAAGCATGCTATCTTGCGTTTGAACCGCCTTAGCGTTCGACTCGTAAAGCCGCTGATTATGAATCAATTCGACCATCTCATAAACAACCGACGTATTAGATTTTTCCAATGCGCCCTGAAGCAATTCGCCAGAGGCGGGGCGTGGCTGTGCGTCGGGATTCATTATTCGCGCCTGCAAATTGGGATTGACACCTGCTGGCGGCGGCGCATTGCCTTCGTTATCGTCGACTATGTAATAAAGATTATCGCCCTGTTTTTGCGTGGCGAGCCTGTCACCGAACTCAACGAACTGAATTTGCGCGAGCGGCTGTTGAATATTCATATTGCCAAAAGCCTCCCAACGATTAAGCTCCGGATTAAGACGTAATTCAGTGCCTGGAACGTAAATTATCCCGTTGCCAGTGACGACAACGCTTGAATCAGCAACGTTGGCAGGAATGCGAATCGGATTGCCCGTCGCGTCAAGCAGATTATAGCCGCGAATATCTTGCAGATAGCCTTGAGCATTTTTAAAGAAAGCTCCGTTGCGCGTGTAGCGAACGCCGTCGGGGGTTTGAAGTGCAAAAAATCCGTCGCCGACAATCGCCAAATCGTAAGTGTTGCCGGTCGTCTCAAGTGCGCCCTGCTGATAATCAACGGCGATTTCGTCAATGTAATCTCCCAATCCGAGCCTGCCGATGTGCGGAACGTTAAAGGGGTCGGCGTTAAAGCCTTTAATCTGCGTAATATCTTCCTTAGATGTGCCAAGCTCCGCCAGCGTGTTAAAAGGTGCGCCGTCCACGCCGAGCACGCCGCCGTTGTCGAAGTCGTTGACGCGCTGAATCAGCATGTTGTGAAATTCTTTGTGAACGGTAATATCTTTTTTATAGCCGGTTGTCGCGGCGTTGGCAAGGTTATGGGCGATAACGTCGGTGCGTTTAAGTTCGCTAATCATGCCGGTTGCCGCCGTGTAAAGTCCGCGCCACATTTATTTATCACTTCCTCTGTTATTTATAAAAAGGATTTTAAAGCTTTGCACAGAATTTTTCAAGGAAATATTTTTGGCGGAGGTGTTCAAAAAATGGCTGATGAACGATTAATCGTCGCGTTGGACTTCCACACGTTTGACGACGTAAAAAATTTAGTCAATGAACTCGGCGACAGCGTAAACTTTTACAAAGTCGGCATGGAACTTTTTTATAGCGTTGGTGCGGGCGTCGTCGAGTGGCTTAAGTCGCAGGATAAAAAAATTTTTCTTGACCTCAAGCTCCACGATATACCAAACACGGTTGCGGGCGGTTTGTGTTCGCTTATGAATTTGGGCGCGAATATTTTAAACGTACATGCCTCCGGCGGCTTTACGATGATGAAAACTGCGGCTCAAGCTCTTCACAAGGAAGCAAATCTGCGCGGTGTCAAGTGTCCAAAATTAATCGCGATTACGGTATTAACGAGTATTGGTCAAGCGGAATGGTGCGGCGCGTTGAAAATTTCGGAGCAAGTCGTGGAGTTTGCGAAGCTTGCGCAATCGGCAGGGCTTGACGGAGTAGTTGCCTCGCCGCAGGAAGCAAAATTAATTCGCGAAACTTGCGGAGAAAACTTTTTAATCGTGACACCCGGAATCAGACCTGCCGGAGCCGACATTAACGACCAGCAAAGAATATCGACACCTGCGGCGGCACTTCAAAACGGCGCAACGCATTTGGTTATCGGGCGTCCAATTCGGGCGGCGAAAAATCCACGCGAGGCGGCTGAAAAAATTTTATCAGAAATCAATGGAGTATAAGCTATGGACGAATCTTGGGAAACCAGCGGCATTTATATGTTGACCTGCCGTGTTAATGGTAAAAGATATATCGGGCAGTCCATAAATATCAAACGGCGATTGAATGAGCACAAGAAGGACAAAAGTTTTGCGCCAATAATAAGCAGAGCTGTTGCGAAATACGGCTGGGACGCCTTCGACAAAACTGTATTGGAATTTTGCCCCGTCGAAAAACTCGACGAAAAAGAAATTTATTATATCGCCAAACTCAAGCCGGAATATAACCTATCTAAAGGCGGCGGCGGTCCTAAAGGCTGTAAACCGTCACCGGAAACTATTGAACTGCTGCGACAAGCCGCTAAAAAACAATGGGCAAACGAAGAGTACTTAAAGCTTATAAGAAAGCCGATAATTTGCATTGACACCGGCGAAATTTTTGATTCGGTAAAAAGTGCTGCCGCAAAAGTTGGCGTTACTTATTCCTGCGTTTCAATGGCTTTAAACGGAAGATGTAAAACGGCAGGCGGCTATCGTTGGGACTATCTGAACCCGGACGATAAAGTCTCTGAAGAAACCAGCAAAAACTTGGGTCGCGCCACTCGCGGCAAAAAACAGAGCGCGGAACAAATTGAAAAACGCGCGACCAAATTAAGAGGGAAAAATAATCCTCATCTGAATCATTATAAGCCGGTATTTTGTGTGGAAACAGGAGAAATTTTTGCTTCGGTGAAAATCGCCGCAGAATCCGTCGGAATTACTCCTTGTTTCTTGTCAAAAGTTCTGCATGGGATAAAAAAGACGGCGGGCGGCTATCATTGGAAATTTGCTAAGGAGGTTTTTTATATGACTGAAAACGAAGTATACGATTTGCTCGTAAAAACCGGTGCTATTATGACCGGGCACTACGCCCTGACATCAGGAAATCATAGTTCGCGCTATATTGAGAAATTTCGCGTGCTTGAAAAGCCCATTTACACTGCAAGACTCTGCCGCGCAATCGCTCAACATTTCAAGGACGCCGGAATTGAAACCGTGGTTGGACCAATGACGGGCGGCATCATCCTTGCGCACGAAACCGGCAAATTGCTCGGCACGCGGGCTATCTTCACGGAGCGCGTCGATGGCGTGATGACTTTCCGCAGAGGCTTCACGTTGCACGAGGGCGAGCGCGTCTTGATTGTCGAGGACGTTGTAACGACGGGCGGTTCTGTTCGCGAGGTTATCGACGTTGTTAAGCAATTCGGCGGCGTGCCTGTGGCAGTTAGTATGCTTGTCGACAGGTCGGGCGGCAAAGTTAATTTCGGCGACGTTCCGAGTTACGCGCTTTTGCACATGGACGTTGAGACTTACAAGCCGGAAGAGTGCCCGCTGTGCAAGAAAAATATTCCGCTGACTAAACGCGGCTCAACT
>CAMJKR010000101.1 GCA_946406415.1 uncultured Selenomonadales bacterium
GGAATCGGACCGGGGATAGAGGTTTTGCAGACCTCGGCCTTACCACTTGGCTATGTCGCCGCGCTGACGTTTTAAGGCGTCAACAACGGCATTATAAACGCTATCTTTTAACAAGTCAAGTATTTTCTTAATTTCTAGCGATTATTTACGACGCTTGCTTAACAAGCTTAACGATTTCTTCTGCGCCGCCTTCCATAGTTTCAGCCATAATTACATTGGCAATCGGTGAATCTTTAAGGATTTGGCGACCGCGTTCGACGTTTGTACCTTCCAATCTGACGACGACGGGAACTGGAATTGATTTGCCGTCGGGTGAAATAATTTTTGCCGCGTCAACTATGCCTTGCGCCACGAGGTCACATTTATTAATTCCGCCGAAAATGTTAACGAAAATTCCTTTGGACTGCCCGCCCTCCAACATAATCTGGAAAGCTTCTGCGATTTTTTCAGGCGTAGAATCTCCGCCCACGTCGAGGAAATTTGCAGGTTCGCCGCCGAAGTGTTTTAAAATATCAACGGTTGCCATTGCCAAACCCGCGCCGTTAACCATGCAAGCCACGTCGCCGCCCAAATTGACATAATTTAATCCGAGTTTAGCGGCGTGCAATTCTTTAGGATCTTCCTCTGTCTCGTCGCGCATTGATTCAATATCGGGGTGACGATAAAGCGCACTGTCATCAAAATTTAATTTGGCGTCGAGCGCGATAACGTCATTTTCAGCCGTGACGACAAGCGGATTAATTTCTGCAAGCGAGCAATCTTTTTTCACAAAGGCGCGGTGCAAATTAATCATGATTTTTGTAACCTTGCGAATAGCTTCCTTTGGAAAATTCATTCTATAAGCCATGCGTGTCGCTTGGAAGGGCGCAAGACCAATGGCAGGGTCAATATATTCTTTAAAAATTTTTTCGGGCGATTCGGCGGCAACTTTCTCAATCTCAACGCCGCCCTCTTCTGAACCCATCATAACTACGCGAGCTGTTGCTCTGTCGACGACAAAACTAAGATAATATTCCTTTTTAATATTCGAGCCAGCCTCAATCAACAGCCGCTTAACAACTTTGCCTTCGGGACCTGTCTGGTGAGTGACGAGCGTTTTACCTAAAAGTTCTTCTGCATATTGGCGAACTTCTTTAAGATTGTGAGCGAGTTTGACGCCGCCAGCCTTGCCGCGTCCGCCCGCGTGAATTTGCGCCTTAACAACTGTCACGTCCGCGCCGAGAGCTTGCGCCTGTTTAACTGCCTCTTCGACAGTGAACGCCGCCCCGCCGTCGGGAACATTTACGCCGTAGCCGCGCAGGATTGCCTTGCTTTGATATTCGTGGATATTCAAAATATCACTTCCTGTTCTTGAGCATATAAACGGTTTGAGCTTTAATCTTGCCGTCAGCCGCATTGGAGCCGCTAGTTTTGATTGCAAAACCACCGTCAATCGGTTCAGCGTGAATTTCGTTTTGCGTCGCGTAAACTATAACGTCAATGCTCATCGCGGTTGCAAAAATATTCGCCGCATTTTTCAAGCCCGCGTCCAGATAATCAATCGGGCAACCGGGGTCGTAGCCAAACATGCCCAGTTCCATTTCGACTTCGGCGGGTTCAGTGACAGGATAATTTTTCTTAGCGTCGAGTTTTTCCCACGCCGCGCCTTTTTGGCAAGCACGCAAATCAACATCGGGCAATGCAAACGCCAATTCCGCAGAAATATCATCAATGCCCGTTGCCTCGTACTTAATGCTAATCTCGTTGTCATTGGAGAGGCTATAAAGAACGCTAGCCGACTTGCCGTTAACTTCCGCAGAAAATTTTACGCCTTCGATAAGCTGTTCAGCCTGCCAAGTAATTTTAGAAAAATCCGCGCCGCCGTCGACGAGTACCGCACTTTCTTTGAGCACGAACTGATTTTTAAAATCTTTGTCGCGAAAACGCATGGACACAATCTGCGCGCCCACGTCCGTAACTTTAAGCTCGTTGCCTTTGGTGTTGCGCAACGTCCAAACGGAGCCTTCTTTCTTGATTGACGGCATATTAACCGCTCCTTCCAAAAATTTTTTTAATGATAGCACAGCAAAAACCCTTTTGCAATATAAAATGGCGTGGCATGATTTAGCATAAAAAAATCCCCCGCCAATTCGACGAGGGAAAAAATTTACATACGCTTGAAAAAAGGTATCGTGGCTTTTACTGAGGTTTAATCCTCTTAACGGCTTCGGAAAGCGGCGGAATAACTTGTTTCTTGCGGCTCATGACTCCCGGCAAATAAACATGCGTGCCACTTGCGTCTTTCTTAAATGCCTCGCCGATTAAAGTTTTCGGGGAACCGGCATAAAGCAGATAAGTTGCCTCTTCAAGAATATCCGTCGCCATTAACAAATGCATGTCAAAGCCCTCACGTTCGCTATTTTCCTTCATGAACGCGATAATGTCGTTTTCTATGTCGAGAATTTCTTTAGGATCCATAACGGAAATTTGGCTGACGATAATGCGATAATCGCCAATCTTAAATTCTTTGAGGTCGTTTTTGGCAATTTCGGCGGGAGTTTTGTCGCCAATGCCCGCGCCCGCCCTCAACATTGCCAAGCCGTATTCTTTAAGATTGACGCCGGCAATTTCGGCAAGACGTTCGGCAGTCTTTTTATCGTAAGGCGTGCACGTCGGCGATTTAAACAGAACAGTATCAGAAATAATCGCGCTCATCAAAAGTCCAGCGATTGATGGCGGAATTTCAATATCCTGGTGCCAATGCATATTCGCAACAATCGTGCACGTGCAACCGACGGGTTCTTGATGAATATAAATCGGCTCGGAAGTCTGAACGCCGCCAAGTCTGTGGTGGTCGATAATCTCAACAATTTTTGCGTCCTCAATGCCTTCGACGGCTTGCCCGCGTTCGTTGTGGTCGACGAGGATAACTTTTTCGCGTTCGGGGAGCATAATTTCATCTGCGCTGACCAAACCAACTAATTTTCCGTTTTCGACGACGGGATAAGAGCGATAGCGATGTTCGTCCATAACACCCTTAATGTCGCTGAGCAAATCCATTGGGCGGAAGCAAACGGGATCGGATTTCATGATTCGGCGAATAGGCACGCATTGATTAATTAAGCGTCCGACGGTGTAAGTATCGTAAGGCGTCAACAGCACAAAGACGCCGCGTTTTTCCGCCTCTTCCAAAACTTCGGGAGCAATGCGGCTATTTTGAGTGACGACAAGGCAGGAAATACCGCATTCGAGGAATTTAAGCAAAGTTTCCGCGCTTCTGTCGCCGACGAGAACAATATCTTTTTTGTTTAAAATGCTAACGGTTGAGAAAGCACTGCCCGACGCAATGATAATGTTGCCTTCGATAAGTTCGTTTTCGTCGCCGCTGACTAAAACTTTAGCTTCAGTCGCTTGAATAATGTCGCGATAACGAACGCGCAAATCGACGAGGCTTTGAAGTCCGAGTTCAAGGAAATATCTTTTAGCTAAGTCGCTGACCGTGACAATGCCGACGAGTTCGCCATTAGAATCAGTGACGGGCACGGATTGCAATTCGCTTTTGCGCATGACTTCGCCGAGATGACGGAGCGTATCATGTTGACGGACGACGGTTTTGCATTCGAGCGCAACATCTTTGACACGCGGATATAAATCGGTTAAGAGCAACGGCTGGTCTACTTTAAAATATTCGAGTGCGTATTTAGTTTCGTTATTAACTTTGCCGCAACGAGCAGCCACAGCATTAACGCCCCGTGCTTGTTTGAGGTGCGCGTAGCCAATCGCCGAGCAAATTGAGTCGGTGTCGGGATTTCTGTGCCCGATGACGTAAATAGGTTTGTTGCCGCCTTTCATTAAATAATCCCCCTCCAAATTTTAGTGGTTAGCTGTTAGTGGTTAGCGGTTAGTTTTTTTTCTAATCACTAATCACTAGCCACTAACCACTAATCTACTGCGCGAATTATAAACAAAAAACTTTGCGCTGTCTACTAATTGCTGTTGCTAAAAAAAATGAATTCATCTTTCTGTACGTTTTTACGAGAGGGGCAAATTCTTTATCCACGTATTAAAACAATCAGGTTTAGCAGTGAAACAGAGTGTATAATCCGTATCATTCTTTTGAATCACCTTAGCATATAAATTTTGACCTATATCTATCATCAAATTTTGGAAGTTCTCAAGTTTATTATCTGTTTGAAGTAAAGCATACTGCTCGTTAGTTGACAGTTTAAAAATCTTTCCTTCATACGATTTATCGGAAACATTTTTACCGACAAGTTCAAAGAATTTAATTTCTGCATTAAAAGTTTGCTCATTCCATTGAATAGATTGATTTTTGTGTTCAGTTTGATTTATATTGCCAACGCCTTCAATTTCTCAAAAATCTTTATATGTTTCTTTGCGCCTTTAGGTAAGATACTCTGTTCACTAACAATTACTAATTCCTCTTCAATCATCGCTTTTGTGTATTGAGAAATATAAATTTGACCACCGGTAGTAAATGTTTCAATTCTACCTGCAAGGTTGACGCTTTCACCCATACAGCCGTATTTCATTTTTTGATTGGAGCCTATATTTCCAACGACTACCTTACCTGAATTAATTCCAATTCCCATTTCAAGTTGCGAGAATCCGTGTGACTTATTCCATTCGTTGACTTTTTTCATTGCATTTTCCATTTCAACTGCACAAGCTACTGCGTTATAAGCGTGCCTTGCATTATCTTTTGGTGCACCGAAGATGACAAACATTCCATCACCGAGAAATTCAATCACAGTTCCTTCATATTTATCAATGATTGCTATCATTTGCTCGAAGTAATTATTGAGCACAGTAATTAATTCCTCTGCGGAAAGTTTAGTACTCAAGGCTGTAAATCCTCTAATATCACTCATTAAAATTGTTAATTCTTTTAATTGCCCACCTTGTTTTTCTCCATCGGGGGTTTCAAGGACATATTCGGCAATCTCTTTTGAAGTATATCTTGAAAAAGCCGAATGTACTCTGATTATTTCGGTTAAATCACTTATCACAATTATAAACGTTCCATCATTTTTGTCATTGTAAGTCATGCTAACAAGCAATTTAAACAGTTTACCTTCTTTATTCTCATAATCTACAGTTAAACTTTTAGCTTTCCGTTCAGTCAGGGTATCTATGAACAATGTAACAAAATCATCATTACGTTCATTAAAGGGTATGAACTCCCAAATTTTCTTATTAAAAGTCTCTAACTTAATGTTAAACAATTTCTTCGCTGAAGGATTCATATATTGAACAATAGAAAATTTATTGGTTATGCATACTGCCTCTTTCATGTTGTCAAAAATATAATGAAGATTAGCGATTAAATTCTTATTCATAAAATTTCTCTCCTTTAATTCAAGAACACGATTATATTATTGCTATTGAAAGCTCCAAAATATCTAATTTCTTTGACTTGTTTTGTCAGAAAACTTTCGTCGTAATGGGAAACAGGATTCAGTTTTTGACAATAATCTCTTAGTGTAAGGCAAATTCTATCTTCATATACAAACAATCTATAATCTATGCTGACAGGTTTATTGTTTCTTGATTTTCCGTTCTCGATAATATTGCCAGCAATTTCCTCAATTAACATTGCCATTAGTTTAGATTTTTGAGAATCAATTTTATGCTTTAAACAAAAATCGTTTGCTCGTTTGCTCTCGCTCTTAACCTCTTCTAAAGTTGACAGCTGCGAATAAATATTATCTTCTTTGGTACCACCAAAATTTTTAGGCAAGAACATATAATCTTCAGCTGAAGTAGGAAGTCCCTTTTTACGAAGGCAAACAACAGCAAAAATAATCAGCACGAGTATAAATTTACCGACAGCAACTGAAGCCATAATACCCATTGAGCCGAAATAAATTCCAAGAATGTAAGCCGTAGTAATTGGAACAAAAAATCTGTCAGCAAAATTCATGAAATTAACCATCTTAAGATTTTTAATTCCTTGAAGATAATTTTGAAAGGCTAATGATACAGAATCAAACGTTAAACTTAACGCCATACATTGAATACTGAAAGCCGACAAGTAAATGGTTTCCGGATCAGAAGTATAAAAACCTGCCAGATGATTAGCGAAAATAAATACAACGATACCTGAACCACCGGCAATTAATATTGAAGCTCGAATTGCACAAGTAAGAAGGCGTTTTAAACCGTATAAATCATTGACACTGTAATAAACACCGGACATAGTAATCATGGTTTTGCCTATACCCTGACCTATACAAAACAGCAATGTGTTGATGTCACTCTGCATACCTCTGGCAGCAATAGCCGCCGTAGAAAGAGCTACTGCCAAATTGATTCGATTGATAAAAATATCTCTAAGAATTATTGCAAGTCTAAAAAGTAAAGCCGGAGAACCGGCATTTGCAACACCACTCAAATACGATAAATCAAACGATTTTAACGAAAAGGCGAAGTAAGAATTTTTCTTTAGGAAGTGAGTGAACAGATAAAGCAACTGAAAGATAAACGCTATTGAACTTGCAAACCCCATACCGAATACTCCGCCGTCAAAGACATATACATTTAAAAGGTCGCCGATGATGTCAGTAATGCATAATAAAGCAGCAGAACTTGAAAAAAGTATTTTATTATTGTCCATAACTATCATTGGACCGATAACTTGAATCAAAGTCATTGCAGGGATTCCAAACATATAACCTTGCAGATAACTTAACATATGAGGATAAAGTTCCGGATATTCTTTTAAAGACACTCCGCAGATTTCAAAAAGTTTATCCGGCATTAAAATGCACAAAAAAATAAGAAGAGCGGCAATCATCAGGCTCAAAATTATTGCTAGCGAGAAAACAGAATTTGCCTCTTCTCTATTGCCTTTACCTGTAAATTGTGAACATAAGACCTGGCTACCGGTAGATATAAATACCGGCAACCAAAGTATTACATCAGTAAATGGTGCTAACAACGAAACTGCCGAATATGCCTCTGCTCCTAAGAAACTACTTGTTATGACTCCATCAATAATTCTTGCAACAACACCGGATACTTGAGTGAAGATCATTGCTAATGCTGTTGGTAGAAATATGCTGGAAATTACATCCGGTTTGTTTGATATGAGATTCATTCACTCACCTCATAATTCATCAACATCGCAATATCTTCTATAAAAGGTTGTCCATGATAAATTGGTCTGGTGTATTCTATAATCCAAGAGGCTTGCGGAACTTTTAATTTAATAAACGGCATAAGGTCATCAAAATCAATCGTTCCGTCATTAAGCCGATTATGAAGATCGCGAACACCGTCATTATTGTGCAAGTGAAAGCCTATAATTTGATCTTTTAAATCTTCAATGAGTTTTTCATGTCCCAAGCGTTCGCATTAGCATGCCCGACATCGATTTGAACATCAAAATTTTTATCTTTGCATAAGTCGGTGAACTCATCTTGATCCAGCAGTTTATTGCCGGCAATATCTGTTCCGGTATTCTCGACAAGTATTCTTACGTTTGAAAACATTTCTCGTATCTCATCTAAATTTTCTAGTGAAGTTTTAAGCATCTGCTTTTTCATATCTGGAGACTGACTATAAGGAGTCAAGCAAAATCAGAAAAAGATTCACCGGTTCT
>CAMJKR010000102.1 GCA_946406415.1 uncultured Selenomonadales bacterium
ATTTTAAGAATGCCACTCAAATCATTCAAGACTATTGTCGACGAACTTTAGATTACGGGAAAATCCTAGAGCAGATAACCAATTATGTTCATCCGCTAAGAGACAATCGACTCTTTCAACGGAATTGCCGTTACATCCTGTGTGCTTTAACTATCGTGTCGCTTAAGTTAACGGCATTGACCATACTAGGGGTCTTACGGCGCGTATGATAATTTTCAAGCTCGGAAATGTCACTGTTCAAACGGTTCCGGCTCATGTAATCTTCAACGGCTTTATCGTTCGAACTCTTAACCACCCATTCCAACGCAGTGCGCAAAAGTTCCTGCCGTTTAACGTTGCCCTTGAAAAAATTTTCCCACACATACAGATTTGAATTCGTGCTGTTGCTGAAGACCGCCTTAGCCGCCGTAACAAACGCGCCGGAATAAATCGCGTTGGCTATCTCCTGCTTTTTGAGTTCAAGCCCCGTGATATTTATCGTCTTGTACCACGCTTTGATTTCCGATTCGGTGCCCGCGCAGATGTCTGCTACCGTTAAATCTGTCCGCAATGTCGTTTTCATTCTGCCCGCCTCCGCCGAATAAACAACCTTTTCCTCGTCGCGCAATTTTTTAACTTCTGCCGTGTGAAATCTTTGGACTCGTCAAACTGCGGCTCGTCCGAATCGTTAAAAAGATTGCGCATGGGTTTGTAAATAAATTTTTTCTTTTCGGCGGTGTAGCTTGTCGAGATTAATTTTTTCAATCCGTAGAGGTCAAAGTTAAGCGCGAAAAATTTAGTAAAGTTGCTCCATTCGGGGTCGTCGCACGACAAGAGAACTGTTTTATCGCGAAGAAAATTTTCGTCGTAAATGTAATAGCAATTAAGCTCGCGCTGTATATCGTCGTATTGCGTATAAAATTCGTCGTTTTTGGCACGCGCCGCGCTGTTTAAATTTCTATTGCCAGCCACGAAATCACCGCCCAAAACTTATACGAACATTGCCCGCGCCCAAAATTTTTTCCAAGTCAACGGGATTATCAAGCTTGCCAAGTCGCGTGTAGCTGTAGCCCGTCGAAAAATCTTTGTAGAAAAGCACGAGGCAATTTGAGCCGAATAACATTAAATCGCCCGCGTGAATTTGTCCGACGCTAACAGAATTGCTCGGCAAATTTTTGTCCAGGTAAAAATATTTTTCGTTGCCGTTAAGCTCAGTCATGTTGACTTCAAGCGGGAACATTTCGGCGAATTTTTTCGCGCTCGGATTGTCTTCAAGCGTCGCAGAAAAGTTTTTGCCGTTGACTTGAATTGTAATGGAATTTTTCACGGGAGCCGCCCCCTTAACTTTATCTGAACCACAGCCGCCGATTAACAAACACGCCGCGCAGATTATCAACAGAAAATTTTTCATGACGTCACCTCGCCAGCGGATTTAATTCACGCCGCGCCGTCTGCGTCCACACTACGACAGCTGAACCAATCGCGAAAATAATTCCGCCGAAAATTACGTAAGCAATCCCTAAGCCGTCGATAAACAAGCCGCTAAAAGCAGTGCCCGCCATGCAACCCAAATTCGCCGAAGTCAAGAAAATTCCGTTTGTAAAGTCTGGAGCTTCGGGAGCGGCGCGGAAAATCCAAAATTGATAAATGTTCGCCGCGACGCCCGCCAATATCCCCCAGAAAATTACCAACGCCGTCAACAAATAAAAATTCGGCTCGTTGAAAAACGCCACGTAGACCGCCACCAGCACGAACGGGAAAAATTTAACCGTCGCCATTGGTTGCAGTGTTAATAAATTGCCCGCTAACATGCTACCGAAAATGTTGCACACGCCGAAAGCAAAAAGCATCGCGCTAACTGAAGTCGTCGGCACCATTGAAACTTTTGCTAAATATTCCGCCGCGTAATTGAACACGCCAAATATTGAGCCGTCAAAGAAAATTACTGCGAGGATTGACGCCCATAAAACTTTCTTGCGCAAAATTTTTAGCTGACTGCCATAACTCATAACTTTTTTGACGGGCATTGACGGGACATAAAAAATCGTCGCCATTAACGCCGCAAAAGTCACCAGCGCGAAAAATGTCATCGACGCCGTTAAAGAAATCCGCTCCGCTAAAAAGTTGCTTATCGGTACGCCAACGACCATGCCCGCCGCCACACCGATATTTATTTTCGCAACCGCCTTTGGTGCCTCTTTAGCTCCCGCAATCATCGCCGCGACTGTAAACGCCATTGAACAATAAACGGGGTGAAAAAAAGCCGGCAGTACACGAACCGCCAGCAATAAATCAAAGTCCTGCGCGAAAATCGATATGACGTTGCAAACCGTGAACAATCCCAAAACTAAAATCATTACGTGCTTGCGATTGAATCGGGAAAAAATCAGCGGCATTGTCGGTCCGGCTATTGCCACGCCCAACGCGAACAAACTGATTAAAAGTCCCGCGTGCACAATCGTTACGTCATACCGCTCGGAAATATACGGCAGAATTCCGATAAAGCCCATCTCCGTATTCAAAATCCCGAACACGCCGACCATTAAAATAAATATCAGCAAATTTTTCTTGTCCATTTCCAAATCCTCTGTTTTTTATCTTGCGTTGAAAATCTTCTTGAATGAAATTTTTTTCTCCTTAAATAACGAGCGTATCAAAATTAACGCGACCAAAGCCTCTGCCACGTCGTTTATTGAATAGTTCAGCGAAATATATTCTATCGGCAAAATTTTCGGCAATAGCCAAATCGTCGGCACTTGCACGACCAGCGGTAACAAACTTATTACCAAGTTGCGCCACTCGTCCTCTAATGCCGCCATTATTCCGCTAAGCCACGTGTACAGCCCCACGAACGGTTGCAACACGAACATTGCCCGCAAAAACGTTATCATTTCCGGCGTTACCGGTTCTCTTTTTGCTATAAAAAATCTCGCTAACTCTTCCGTGAAAATCATCAACAACGCGTATATTGCGAACGTTAAAACGACCGTCAAGAAAAATCCGTAGCGCATGACGCGCAGGCAATGCCTTTCCTCTTTAGCCGCGTAAAGTCTGCTCACCAGCGGTTGAATTCCCGTATCCAATCCGTTAAGCGGCAAGAACACGAACGATAAAATTATATTCGAGATTGTCACCGCCGCCAGCAAATACGTCGCGTCATAATACAAAACTGTCGCGTTCAAGAAATATTCTATACAGCACATCATCAACGTTGCCATTGCGAAACCCGCGCCGATTTTAATTTCCTTGAAAATGTATGCAAAGCTCTCAAAACCCGTTGAGTTTGAAAATTTTTGTCGCGAATATTTAAAGTACCAGAAGGCAATCACCGCGCCGAGCATTTGCGCCATTAACGTTGCAATCGCCGCGCCTTTCAAGCCCCAGCCGAATACAATTATAAACAGCGCGTCTAAAATTATATTCGCAAACACAGATGAGCCGACGAATAAGAAAACATGCTCCGGTTTGTCTATGCAACGCATGAAAGCTCCCGTTATGTAAATCGTTAGCATGAACGGCACGCCGCAAAGTGTTATTCGCAGAAACATAATCGCCAATTCGATAATGTATTGTTCGTTCGCGTCTTCGGATAAAAGTTTTAGCAACGGTTCGATAAAAATATTTCCGACAATCGCAACGATTATTCCGAGTATCACCACGAAAAGATAATTACTGCGCATAATCTTTTCGGCAAGTTGTTTTTTGCCCGCGCCAATTTGTTCAGAAACGACAGCAGAGCCGCCCGTCTCAAATAAAACGCCAATCGCGGAGATAGCCATATTAATCGGGACAATTAACGCCATAGCCTCCAAGCCGTCGACGCCAACCCAATTCCCGACAAAAAATCCGTCCGTCATCATGTAAACACTCATGGCGACCAATGCCGCAAATGTTGAGCCGCCGTAGTGAATAATTTCCTTGACTGTTGAAAAAAAATCGCCGCTCATGATTTAATATTTGGTCTCCATGTCAAGTTGAAAATCTCCGCGAAACCCGTCATCTCTAAAACTTCTCTGACTTGCTCGCCAACATTTTTAACCGTCATATTCCCGCCTTGCGCACGGATTTTTTTCATTGCGGCAATCAAAATCCTCAAGCCCGCCGACGCGATATATTCCAGCCCGTTCAAGTCAAACGTAACATTTTGCACGCCGTCAAGCATTGATAAAATTTCGTTCTTGGCGAGGTTGGCAGAATCGGTGTTGAGCTTGCCGGAAATTTTTAATGTCAAGTTGTCGCCGTCGCGTTGCGAAGAAATTTTTACGTCTTGAACATTTTCAGCGGGATTGTAAGTAACAACGTATTTTTTCAGCATGACGAGCGGGTAGAGGTGCTCCTTAAAGAAGCGCAAATTTTCCTCGCCAACGTCGTCCGTTAAGTTTTCCGTCAAAATGCCGCGCTCCAAATTTGTCTTCGCGTCATTCCAATAAGCAAATTCATTCACGCCGTCAATCTTGTAATCAGCCTTCGCGAACAGCCCGATTGAGTGCGAATCGTCAATCATTTCGTCGACGGAGTAAGCGACAATTTTCCCGTCAACGCGAATCACGAACCCGAAAAGATTTTTAAACTCGTTCCAATGTTCCATAGCAAACAAAAACTGGTCGCTGTCGGCTTGCGCAAGTTCGACGTTCTCGACGCGCTCTTGAATATTTTTTTCCGCGCCGATATGAAACTGCCACAACTCGTTAAAAATTTCCGGCGTAATTTCTTCAATCGTGTACTCGTAATTTTTTTCAAAGGAATTTTTAGCGTTGCGAATGCGCTTGAACTTTTTGCCGCTAAGTTTTTCCATGCGGTCGAGGTACAAAATATAATCCCACATGTCGCGGTCTTCATCAACCTCAATCGTGTCGCCGAGTTCGCGCTGCCAAATCTTTAAAAGATATTCCGGCACAAAGTTAAAAACGGTTCCGGCGGGCACGTGCGCTTTGAAAACTTTTTTCCAGTCAATTTCGTCCCAGTCGCCGACAGGTGCTCCCCAAATTTCCATATCGCCTTCGGAAAATTTATGCCAACAAAGATTTTCGGCGTAGCCGCGCTGAATGTTATTCGCCTCTTTACTGGCAAGCAAAAAAAGCGGCGAGGCATTGGACGGAATTTGGATACAGCGGTGGAGGTGATCCAAATAGCGTTCGTTGTCGTCGAAGTCGAAGTTTTTAAACTCAATCATTATAAAGTCTCCTCTCAAAAATCAATATCTAAACTGGAAAGATTAACATTAACAACAACATCTTGATAATAAGGATCCGTGACGGCGACGCCTTTGGGAACGTCGAAATCTTTCGGGCGGTCTGAATCGTCAGCGGGCACCACAACCCAAAATACAACGTCGACTTGACCCGAATTCAACGCGGCGGCGCGGGCTGCGCTATCAATCTGCACGAGTTCGATATTTTCATCGATCCGCTTGGAAATTTCCGACAACACAGCAGTATTGAAACCAGCAGGTTTTCCGTTAGGAAGCACGTAGTCAAGCATGGGCAAATCGCCGGTAATGCCAACTTTAATCGTGTCTGCGCCCTCAATCTTCGCAATGTTAACGGAAACCGGCTCACCCTCAAATTTTGTAATGTACTTGTGAATGAGCGCGTCGAGTGTACCGTCAGCCTTCATTGTATTAATCGCCGAATTGAACAAATCTTTCAAGACAACATCTTCCTCGCGCATTGCACAGCAAAATTTGTCGACTAGGTGAACAGTTTGGCTTTCCGTGACTTTAAAGCTGGGATTATTTTCCTGCATGAATTTCGCCACGCTACCATAAGTTTGAACAACTTGGATATTGCCCGACGACAGAGCCATTTGCATCGAGTTAAAACTGTCGAAGAAATTCAGCTCGCCGCCGTTAACAAGTTTGGTTGCGTTTTCGGGCGAATTGTTCAGCTGGGTAAGCGTGCCGATTTTGATTGGTTGCTTATCGTCCGTTTTCGACGAGCCACAGCCGCTTAAAATCATCATCACCAAAATCATCGCGACCAGTAAAAAACTTTTCCTCAAGATAAAACATCCTTCCATACTTTATTAAACTAACAGCTAACAGCTAATCACTGTCCGAGTTCCTTTTTAACTTGTTGTTGCAATTCATAAAGTTTACCCATTGCCTCAATCGGCGTCAAGCTTGGCACGTCTAGCGCAAGCAAATCTTTTACACTGTTAGCAACGAACAAATCCGGCGCGGGCGATTTTTTATTTTCGACGGGGCGAACGGGCGCGGAAGTCTCCATAGACTTTAAAATTTCTTCAGCGCGTTTCATTACGGATTTAGGAAGTCCGGCAAGTTTTGCGACTTGAATCCCGTATGATTTATCGGCTCCGCCCTGTTTGATTCGGCGCAGGAAAATTACTTCGCTACCACGCTCTTTGACGGCGACGCAAAAATTTTCAATCCGCGCAGATGTTTCCGCTAAGTCGGTGAGTTCGTGATAATGCGTGGCGAAAAGAGTTTTGGCGCGAATTTTTTTATCAATGTATTCGATAACTGCGCGGGCAATGCTCATTCCGTCAAAGGTGGAAGTTCCGCGCCCAACCTCGTCGAGGACAATCAAGCTGTTGTCGGTTGCGTATTTTAAAATCTGCGCGACTTCGTTCATCTCAACCATAAAAGTTGATTGCCCGCTAACTAAATCATCACTTGCACCGATTCTGGTAAAAATTCTGTCGACGGGACAAATATTCGCGCTTGTTGCCGGAATAAAACTGCCTGCCTGCGTCATCAAAGTTAACAGCGCAACTTGCCGCATGTAAGTTGACTTGCCCGCCATATTCGGACCTGTAATAATCATCAACGCGCAACGATTAGGCGCAAGGCTCGTGTCATTTGGAACAAACAATCCGCCCGTCAAAAATTTTTCAACCAGCGGGTGGCGTCCGTCGCGAATATCAATTTTCCCCTCAATGTTCAAGTCGGGGCGCGTGTAGTTGTTAATGTGCGCCGCCTCCGCCATGCTAGCGATAACGTCAATCAAGGCAATTCGTTTAGCGGTGTCCTGAATTTCCGACAGACGACTTTTAACGCGGTCGCGCACTTCGCAAAAAATATTGTATTCGAGATTTACAATCCGTTCCTGCGAACCGAGAATTTTAGTTTCAAACTCTTTAAGCTCGTCTGTAATGTAGCGTTCAGCGTTTACCAAAGTTTGCTTGCGAACGTAATTTGCAGGGATTTTGCTTGCGCCGCTATGACGCACTTCAATATAGTAACCGAAGACGCGATTATAGCCAACTTTCAGCGCACGAATTCCGGTCTTAGTCCTCTCGCGCTCCTCCATTTCCTGCAGGAAAGAACGATTGTTCATTGAAACGTAGCGCAATTTGTCGAGTTCCTCATTGTAGCCGCTGTTGATAATTCCGCCGTCGCGCACAGAAGTTGAAGCATTTTCGCTTATGGCGTCGTTGATAAGTTTAGCCTCGCCGGAAAAATCGCCGAACCCGTCACGGCATGCGGCAATAATATCGCTTTGCAAGCCTTTAAGAACTTCGGAAATTTTCGGCAGAGCTTGGAAAGAAATTTTCAATGCAATTAAATCGCGGGCATTAGCCGAGCCGACTTCAATTTTAGTCATAAGCCGTTCAAAGTCATGAATGTCCCTCAACAT
>CAMJKR010000103.1 GCA_946406415.1 uncultured Selenomonadales bacterium
GCTTGCCGAAAATTTGCGGGCGGAAATTTTTTATTAAATCATAGCGCGGATCGACAATCTCAACTTTGGGCGGACGTTTCGAGGTGTAGGAAAGCAAATGTTGAATATGAGCGCGAGCACCCAGTTGCGGCGTAGCAAAGAATTCGCCCTTGACGCCACCGCCCGTCGTACCCAATCCGCAGTAATTATTTTGTTCGGGAATGACGTCGCCGCCATAACCCCATGTGCCCGTCTCTTTAATCGCCTGGCAAAGTGCAATATCTGGACGAATTCCCTCGCGACCGGCTTCAAGATAGTACAGGTGGACAAGTTGCTTAACGGTGCAATTAAGTTTTGGTTCGGGATTGCGCTTGTTGATGAAGTTTACCATTTGATCTTGCGTGGCGACGGCTTCACCGAAAATCGGAACGTCGGAATAATTTTCGCGCAGGACAATCATCGGCGAGCCTTGAGACGGTGCCGCGACTAATTCAATTTTCTTGAGTTGCTTTTTGTTGAATGTTATTTTTTCTTTTTTAGCCGCGTCCGCGCAAGCAGTCAGCGATAGAATAAACGTTAAGATTAGCGCGAGGCTTAAAACTTTTCTCATATAATCAAACTCCTCTCAAAAAATTTCGTTGATTATAACACATACCAGAAAATTTTCATACAATGCAAAAAAAAATCCCGCCTGCGGGAGAAAAAATTTTTTGTGAGACATCAGCATTACTTAGGATTTATTCAGTTGCGCCGCCAATTCGTCACGATCCTTTTTTAGGCTTTCGTTTTTAGGTTTCAACTCAAGAGCCTTGTCATAAGCCTGTGATGTCTCGGAATACATTTCTTTGCTTTTCAAAAGCTTGCCGAGAAACTCCCAAGTTTGAGCATCGTTAGGATTAAGTTCGAGTGATTTTTTGTAGCACGCCAAAGCATCGTCGTTGTTATTGACGGACATGTAACATAGCCCCAGCCATTTCCAGCTGGTGAGTCTGTTCGGATCAATCTCGACGGCTTTTTGATAAAATTAGATTGCTTTGTCGTAATTTTCCATGTCGTAGTAAAAATCAGCGAGCGAAAACCAAATTTTAGTATTGTAGGGGAGAATTTCAAGAGCTTTTTTCAAATATTCTTTGACTTCATCATAGGCCTCGAATTCATTGCCGTGAACGGTGCCGAGAGAGAAATAAGAATCGGCAAGCTCGCGCCACGCTTCTGCTTTATTCGAGTCAATATCAACGGCTTGACGAGAAAATTTAAGTGCCTTATCGTAACATTCCGCCGCTTTATCTTTGTTTCCCATGTTTTCGTAAACGTATCCCAAACTGGTTCATGTCCCTGCGTAATCGGGTTTGAGCTTAGCAGATTTATTTAGATATTCAATGGATTTTTTATAATCCCGCTTGTTAGCATAAACATCGCCGAGATATTTCCACACTTTGGCATTTTGCTGGTCGAGATTGATAGCTTGGCGAATGAGTTTTTCCGCGCCAGCGTAGTCGCGTTTATATGCAAGCACGTCGGCTTTTTCTAACAAGTCCGCAATCTCGAAATCGCGCTCGTTTTGTTTGACTTCTTCTCTTAAACGCTTACGTTCCGTTTCGTTTGCAGTTTTGTACTCGTTTTTGTCCTGATTAATTTTATCAAAAACATTGTCCGTGTTAACAGTTACTATGATGTGGCAAATAAATTTAATTGAATCGCCCGAAGGTTCAAGTTTAATTTATGAACTTATTACCTCCAAAACATTTGCCGAAACCTTACGAATATCGTCGCGAGTGAGTTTGCCGTTTTTGACTTCGGAGAGGCTTTCGACGAAAACACAAACCTGTTCTCCGGCAACACGCATAGCATCTTTGCGCGCCCGCTCTTTAGCTGTATTTTGATTTTCTTCAAGACCGTCGCCCATTGTGTATTCGCCGTCCGCCTCGATTGTTTGAATTTCGGCGGAGGCAGGCGGCGGATTAAAAATTCCCGCTCCTAACACAAGTATCGCGCCCAAAAATGTGCCGACAAATTTTTTCCTCATAAGCGGTTCCCTCCTTAAAGTTCGCACGATTATTTTCGGTGATTAATTCGTTTTGATTATACTAAAAATTTTATTAAAGAAAATAAATAGCATATGATTTTATAAGAAGTTTTTATTTATGATGACAAAAACGTCGCATATAAGATAAACTCCCCATGCCTCTGCAGACAATGGGGAGTTTAGACTATATAAATTTCTTTACACGTTGAAATAATCAATCTTCATGGCACGTTTGACACGGTTGAGGACTTGTGACGCCTTAGCCCGCGCTTTTTTGGTGCCCTCTTTAAGGATATCCATAACTTCATCGGGACGCGCCTCGTATTGGGCATGACGGCGACGAATCGGCTCCAAAGTTTCCTCAAGCACTTCGCGCAGATATTTTTTTACGGCAACATCACCAAGCCCGCCGCGTTGATAATGCTCTTTAAGCTCTGCAACTTTGGCGGTGTCTTCGGCGAAGGCGTCCAGATAAGTAAAGACAACATTGCCCTCGATATGTCCGGGGTCGGAAATTTTTATATGCGTCGGGTCGGTGTACATGTCCTTAATTTTGGCGGCAACGGTCGCGCTGTCGTCGCTTAGGTAAATGCAGTTGCCCAGCGTTTTACTCATTTTAGCTTTGCCGTCAATGCCCGGTAACCTCCGACAAACTTGACTGCGCGGCAAGAAAATTTCCGGCTCAACCAAAATTCCCTCGCCGTAAAGTTCATGCATTTTGCGAACGATTTCCCGCGTCTGTTCAAGCATGGGGGCTTGGTCTTCGCCGACGGGAACAATATTTGCGTCAAAGGCGGTAATATCTGCGGCTTGACTGACAGGGTAGCACAAGAAGCCGGCGGGTATGCTCGTCTCGAAATTTTTCTGCGCGATTTCGCTTTTAACAGTCGGATTGCGTTCAAGCCTCGACACTGTAACGATATTCATGTAGTAAGCTGTAAGCTCGAACAGCTGTGGAATTTGCGATTGAATAAAAATCGTAGAGTTAGCAGGATCAAGCCCGACGGCAAGATAATCCAATGCGACGTTCAAAATATTTTCGTGAACTTTAGCGGGCGTGCCGGCGTGGTCGGTAAGTGCTTGCGCGTCGGCTATCATAATGTAAATCTCGTCGAATTCGCCCGAATTCTGTAATCGTACACGTTCACGAAGAGAACCAACATAATGTCCGAGATGAAGTTTGCCCGTAGGTCTATCGCCCGTTAAAATTATTTTCATACTTAAAACTCCTTACTATTTATTATAAAAAGATTCACATATCAATATTCTAACCACTAACCACCAACCACTAGCCACTAACTTTTTGCCGGCGTTCGGTTAAGTGGAAAATTCCGTAGACAAGATAACTGAGCGCAAGATAAATAATCATGCCGCCGATAATCGTAATCATCGGTTGCATAGTGCGCGAGGCGGTGTTGTTTATGACGCGGGTCAAGTCGGTTATCGTGACGTAACCAACAACGCTTGTCCATTGAATCAAATTGACGACGGTTGATTGATAAACGGGCTTAGCAATGCGAGCAAGTTGCGGCAACGTAACGAGTTTAAACGCTTGCCACTTTGAAAAGCCCAATGTCCGCGCCGCCTCCACTTGTCCTTTGTCCAACGCCATTAACGCAGAACGCAAAAGTTCAGCGACGTGCGCCGCCGTGTGCATTGAGAAAGTTATAACCGCCACAAATACAGGACTAATTCCCGTACGAGCAAACACGCCGTAAAATAAAAGCATGAGCAACATTAAAACCGGCGAGCCGCGAATTATCGAGATATAAACCTGCGCGGCGATTTTGAGGGGTTTAAACTTTCCAACGCGAAAAAAACACAGCAACGAACCAAACAACGTTCCGAGCAGGAGTGACAGCGCGGAAATTTGCACCGTCACCCACAGCCCGTTTAAGATTGTCAGCCAGCTGCCGTCTTTTATAAAGATTTTGTAAAGTAAATCAGTAAATTCCATTGGCTTACTTCTTCTCGTCTTCCTTAAAAATTATGTGAACGATTTTATCTTTGTAGTAAGGATCCGTCAAAATGACGCCCGAAGGTTTATCGCTGTCGGAAGGAATAATTTCGCTAACAGGGACAATCGCCCAAAAAACAATGTCAACTTGCTTGGAAGTCAAAGCCGCCGCACGCGCCCCGCTGTCGATTTGGACAAGCTCGATATTTTTCAACATGCGTTTGCCAATTTCCGCAAGAACGGCCGTATTAAAACCTTCGGGTTTGCCTTCCGCGCTTACAAAGTCCAAAGGCGGCAGGTCGCCAGTCACAGCAACTTTAATCGTTTCTGCGCTGTCGAAATGTGGCAATGCAACTGCGGGCGGGTCAGCCGAAGTATTTATGTCGGTTATGTATTCTTTCGTCAAGCGGTCAAGTGTACCGTCGTTTTGCATTTCCGTAATAACTTTATTCAGCGAATTTCTAAGTTCGGTTTCGTCGTCGCGCAGAGCAAAGCAGAACGAATCAATAAACTCAAGCGAATGGTCTTTAAGCACTTGGAAGCGCGGGTCTTTGGCAATCATATAACGCGCCACGCTCCGATAAGTGCTTATCTCGTCGATTTGTTTGGTTTGCAATGCCATTTGCATTTGATTTAGATTATCGAAGAAAACCGGCACATGCGAAGAAATTTTTACGTCGAGGGTATCTTCTATTTTTTTCATGAACACACCGAAATTTTCCTCGCTGGCGTTAAGGCGGGTAATCATGCCCAATTTAATTTTGCCTGCGTCGTCGGAAGTTTTTTTATCCTCTCCGCCGCCGCAACCTGTTACGAGTATCAGCGAACAAATCATCAGCAATGTTAAAATTTTTTTCATCGTATCACCTCAATTTTACATGAACAATTTTATCGGAAAAATACGGCTTAGTGAGAATCACGCCGTCGGGCTTGTCAACGTTAAGCGGAAGAATTCCTTCTATTTGTGGAACGACTGCCCAAAAAACTACGTCAACTTCTTCGGACGCCAAAGCCGCCGCACGTGCTCCGCTGTCGACTTGCACTATGACAAAATTTTTCCCGATAAGTCGGCTAATCTCGGCAAGAATAGCGGTATTAAAGCCTGCAGGTATTCCGTCAGGGCGAATGTAATCGAGCATGGGCAAATCGCCCGTCACACCAATTTTAACAATCGTATCATTATAAAACTCCGGCATTTCGATAATCGGCGGCGTCTGGTCGAAATAAAATTCGGCGATATATTTTTTTACGAGCTTGGTAAGTGTACCGTCGCGCGTCATTTTCAAAATCGCTACGTCGAATTCTTCTTTTAAATCAGTATCTTCTTTGCGCATGGCACAACAGAAAACGTCAGTGAGTTCAGGCGTCAGCGGCTCATATTCAAAGTCCGAATTATTTTTGACGAAGTATTTTGCAACGGCTTCGTAAGTGCTCATATAGTCAATTTGCCCCGATTTAAAAGCCGCCAACATTGATATCATATTATCAAAGAAAACGTATTCGCAATTTAAATTTTCGTGATTTTCTTCCGCTATTTTTTTCTGCAGTTTATTAAATGCCTCTTCGGTGACGTTTTCGTATTCAATCATGCCGATTCGCTGAACTTTATCCGAACCGCAACCGCCGATTAACAAACACGCCGCGCAGATTAAAACTAAAAACTTCTTCATACAACAACCTTACTTTTTAAGCTTGAGATGCTCCACATTATCCTTGAAATACGGCTCGCTAAGTTCGACGCCTTCGGGCTTATCAATATCGGCGGGCACTTTACCAACGGTCGGGACAACAACCCAGAAGATAACGTCGATTTGCCCGGAACTTAAAGCCGCCGCACGCGCACTGCTGTCAATGTCGACAATCTCAATATTTTTGCCGGAACGTTTAGCAACTTCAGCGAGGAGCGCGGTGTTAAATCCTGCGGCTTTGCCGTCCGCGCTAACATAGTCAAGCGGCGGCAGGTCGCCCGTTACACCGATTTTAATTGTATCTGCGCCTTCAGTTATGGGGATTTCAACGGCGGGCGGAGCTTGTCCTTTATCAACTTTGGTAATATAAGTTTCAGCGAGTTTATCAAGTGAGCCGTCGGACTTCATTTCGGTGATAGCTTTATCGAGGTCGGCTTTAAGTGCGGCGTCATCTTTACGCACGGCAAAACAGAAATTATCGGAGAGATTTTTAAGCGTTGAGTCTTTGACGGGTTCAAACTTATCGTTATTGGCAACGAGATAATCGGCAACGCTTTTGTAAAGGCTGATTTGGTCGACGCCGCCCGATTCAATTCCCATTTGCATAAGTTTCAAGTTGTCGTAGTAAGTTACCGTGTAATTAGAAATGGGCACTTGGGCATCTTCTTCTACCATCTTTAAAATTTCGTCCATTCTTTTTTCGGTAGCGTTGAGATGCGTAATCATGCCGAGCTTGACGACGGACATTTCAGCGGGCTTTTCGGCGGCAGGTTTATCAGCAGGTTTATCGCCACCGCCGCAACCCGTAAACAACGCGCCCGCCATTACGCAGGACAAGAGAATCTTTGCAACCTTTGTGAATTTCATTTTATAAAACCTCCTAAATTATTTATTGTCTTTAAGTTTGACGTGTTCAACATCGTCTTTAAAATATGGTGCGCTAATTTCGACGTTTTCGGGGCTGTCAATATCTTTGGGCACTTTGTTGCTACTGGGAACGACAACCCAGAAGATAACGTCGATTTGCCCGGAACTTAAAGCCGCCGCCCGCGCCCCGCTGTCAATGTGGACAATCTCAATATTTTTGCCGGAACGTTTAGCAACTTCAGCTAGGAGTGCTGTATTAAATCCTGCGGCTTGACCGTCTGCACTTACATAATCGAGCGGCGGAAGGTCACCCGTTACACCAACTTTAATATTTTGTGCGCCGTCAGTCATGGGAATTTCAACGACGGGCGGGACTTGTCCTTTATCAATTTTGCTAATGTAAGTTTCAACGAGTTTATCAAGCGAGCCGTCGGAATTCATTTCCTTAATAACTTTATCGAGGTCGGCTTTAATATTGGCGTCGTCCTTACGAACAGCAAAACAGAAATTATCGGGAAGATTTTTTAGCGGCATGTCGCCAACGACTTCATACTTGTCATTGTTGGCAATAACGTAATCGGCAACACTTTTGTAAAGGCTTATCTCGTCGACGTTACCCGCCTCAATTCCCATTTGCATAAGTTTTAAGTTATCGTAATAAGTCGGTATGTAGTGAGTAATTTTGGTACCAGATCCTTGCATTTTCCGCAACATATCTTCCATCTTTTTTTCGGTAGCGTTGAGGTGTGTAATCATGCCAAGTTTAACGTCGGGCATTTCAGCGGACTGTTCGGCAGGTTTATCATCGGGTTTATCGTCGCCGCCGCAACCCGTAAACAACACGCCCGCCACTAAGCAGGACAACAACACCTTTGCAACCTTCGTAAACTTCATTCCATAAGACCCCTTGAATTATTTATTGTCTTTAAGCTTAACAACTG
>CAMJKR010000104.1 GCA_946406415.1 uncultured Selenomonadales bacterium
CGACGACGTGCGCTAATATTCCAATTACTGCCAACGAGGCGACATTTACGGTTACAGCTGATGATGCGTTTACGATTGATGCGACGGCGGACATTCCCACGTTAAGCAATGTTACTGGAATCACGTTAAATAGTGGCACAATCCAAGCCTTGAATAACATTCCGATAACGGTTGGCGATAACATTATAACGACAACCTCCGGCACGATGACTGTTGGCGTTGATAGCACAGGCGTATTTGTAGGTAACTTGAACGCTGACGAGACATTTACTGTTAACGGCACGGAATATAAGATGACGTCATCAGGTTTGCTCGACGTTACCAACCAGAAAATCCGCGCCTCCGTGACAGATACTTATTACTTAGGGACTGACTTTAGCCGGATAATCGAATCAAATGGGACGCTTGATTTGAGCAATGAAACTGAAAGCGCGGAAGTATACGACAGCATAAGCAATCCGGCAGTCCATATGGCGACGTTAACGGTTAACGGCTTGAGATTAACGCTAACAGAGGCGGAAGGCGGAATAAATACAATCAATCTTGCTGAGAACGCCAATTTGACTGTTGACTTTATTGCGACGGTAAATAGTAGCGGCACGACGACAGTTAACGACAAGATTTATGCGGGCACGACCAATTTGGTAATTGACGCGACGGAAAACAGTTCAACATTAAAGAGCGGCACGATAACGCTTAACTCGACGTATTCAGCCGCGCAGGCGACGAACGACACTACCGCGCTTGAAGTAACTAGCGGCTCGATTAATGCTCGCGCAGTCAACGGCAGATTCACGACGTTAACTAAAGTAAATGCGGGCGACCGGTTCAGCTTCAATGGCAACGATTATATTCAAAGCGCGGTTGGTTTAATCAACGATTCAAAAATCAGCGCGGCACTGGCGACAACCACGCTTACAATCAGCGATTTTGATTCAGCTAAATGGGAAGATTTTGTTGCACCGAGTGGCGGCGTACTTACTTTAACGGATTCTACGGTTAGTGCTTTAGTTTTGGATAGCGCGACGGCACCGACGACTAAACTTGCTGACTTAACGGTAAGCGATTCGAGATATAGTCTTAAGGGCACGGACAATTCCGACGCGATTGAGGCAGTGACACTTCCGGCGAGTTCTAATCTAAGCGTTGATTTTGCCACGCAAGTTTATTCTCCGGCGGGTTCGGTTACGGTTAATTCCGTAGCGTTTAATGCCGCCTCTGAAGTCATTATCAATTCCGACGGCGAGACGGCGACGCTTTACGAGGGCACAGTTAATTTAGACACGACTAATCCGACAGTTACACCTAGTAGCGATTCTTCCGTATTAAATGTTCAGCGCGGCAGTATAACGGCAACGGTTTTCGACGGGCAATTTGCGGCAATCGGCGAGCTTGACGCTAGGGATTCATTTACGTTTAACGATACGACTTACACAAAGACGGCAGTTGGCTTGATGAAAGACGGCTTACTTAGTGAAAATCTTACAGATACGACGGTTGAAGTTGCCGACTTAGATACTGCGACGTGGAGTAAAATTATCGTACCGTTTAATCAGGCATTGGATTTGACGAGTACGGATTCTGCTATAGTTTGTGACGACGCGGCTAATCCGACGGTTAAGCTTGCGACGTTTACTAAAGCGGATAATGTTCTGACATTGGACGGCAACGGCGATGTTTCCGACGCTATAAAGAGTGTCGACATAGCGACGGGCACAACTTTGAACGTTGATTTTGCGACGGAAGTAAATGTTCCGAGCGGCACGGTTACTGTTAATAGCAATACTTACGTAGGCACCTCCGACTTAGTGTTGCAATCCGACGGCACGACTTCCACGTTAACGAGCGGCACGGTTACTTTGGATAAAGGCGATTCGGTTGCGACTACGAACGGGAATAATATATCAGTAAGCGACGGCGACGGCATATCAGTAACAGTTGGCGACAACGTGACGATAAATGGGATAAGCAACGGCGACGCCTTTAAAGTCGATGATAATTCCTACAAAGTGACGAACAGCGGCTTAATAAATACCAGCGGCAAATTCTGGACGGGCGCGGATTATGCAGACGGTTTGACGGTTGAGGCGTTGAATTTGGCGACGAATTGGACGGGAATAATCGTAGCAAAAGACGGGGTGTTAAGTGTCGACAGTTCCACGCTTGCCGATGATGAAACGTCCAAAGTAGTTGACGACCTTAAAAACCCGACGATAACTTATGGCACGCTTACCAAAGCCGACGGCAGTTACGCGCTAACAGCAAACAGCCAACAGCTAACAGCTATCAAGGTTGACGGGGTTGGGATTGCGATTGATAACAATTTGGCGGGCGTACCGCTTACGATAACGACACCCGACGGCACTAAGACTGCGTTAAACGTCACGGCGTCCGCAAAATCGAGTAGCTTTACAGTCGACGCTACAGGTATCAATCCTACAGTTGCCGACGTTGCCGCAATGGAAATATCTGCAGGCAAAATTGAGTTATTTGACGGTCAAACAATCACGTTAACGGAAGACGCGCAAGGAGTGGCGGTTCTGGCTGGCAATGGCACGTTTAATGTTGGCGACGAGACCTTTACGATAGCCGACCTTGCCGACGATACTTTAGTTGAATTTGCCTTTGACGCGGACGGCAACGCCAATTCGGTTGTGGGCTTTGATAAAGATTCTACGGTAACAATCGACGGCAATACATATGTTGCGCCGGAAGATAACGCGGTATTGCATTACACGACAGAGGACAACTGGTATTTCGACGGCTTTGCATATGACGATTACACGGTAACGGTTGATTCAAGCGGCAATGTATTGGTTATGCCTGGCGTCAAGTTCAGCGATGTAATTTCCAGCGGTAAAGTTCTTGCAGACGACGGCACGATTAAATTTGCGGCAGATTACACCAAAACTCCAATCACGATAATTAATCAGGGCAAAACTGCGCTCAACGTAAACGACGCGGACGACAACACTTTAGCGGAAAATCTTTCCAAGAATAAGAACGTAACGTTTAATGCTGACGGCGTCGAGACGGAAGATTTAACGGCGGTAGCGGGCGCGACGTTCAAATTGCAAAATAATAAATCGTTGACGGCGGGCGACACGAAAATCACCGCTAACGATAACGATTGCGAGATTGGCATTGGCGAAGAGGGTACGTCGATTAGTGCAGATAAAGACGCGACGATTACCGCTCCGGCTGATATTACGCTAACACTTAATGCGGGCGATTATAACGTTAACGGCGTTGACTTTACGGGCAGTGGCACTACAGCGGCGACGACGACTTCCGACGGCGTTGAAATTGATTTGGCAACCAGCGACGCGATAACTTATGATAGTATGACGCTAAGCAGTGCAGGTACAGCGACGATTGACAATTCGGACGGTGTAACTGTGACGGGCGGCGCAAAAGTTACCAATGCCGATTACAGAGCGTTGACGGTTGACGGCACGGCTTACATAGACGACAAGACGATAAACACGGCAAAGGCGACGGAAGTTACAACGTCCTCCGGTGGTGTCAGGGTAAGTCGGCGCAATGTTCGTGTAAGTGGTGACACCGACGGCTACACAGTTAATATTGCTAATTTGGACGTTATCGGGCTTGAAAATATCGGCAACAGCGAGGGCGTCACAGTTAACGGGCTTAGGGACGCGACGATTAAAACTGATAAAGCTGGTTCGTTAACGACGGGCGACAAGACGTTTATATACAGCAATGACAGCGTAACTTATGGACTTGACAGCGGGTCAATCGTGTCGATAAGCGACGCGGAACAAGTAATAGGCGACTTTAGCGACAAAGTAAGCGTTAATGGCGACGGAATAAAATTAACTGGTTCCGAAGTGGTAACACTTATCGCGGATAATGGCGGCGTCACGAAACTTGAATTAGGCGCGGCGGGCACTTACAATGTCAACGGCAAGATTTACGAAATTCAAGAGGACGGCGCATTTGCGTTTGGCATGAGTGGCGGAGCTGTTTCAGGCGTGGAGAGCGTCGAGAACGGCAACCTTATAATTTCGCAAAATGAGAGCGGCTTTGGAGTAAACGACGCGACTATAACTTTAGCGAATGATAATCCGGTTACATTGGGCATAGTTGACAGCAATATAGTATCAGTCAGCGGCGTTGACGGGACGATTAACGGCTTAGAAAATGCGACGGTTTACGGCTTAACAAACGCGGTGATAAATCGTAAGCCGTTGCGGATAAGTGGCAGTGACGAATACGACGCGATAGTTGTAGACGGCGTATTAACGAGCATAGGGGCAATCACGGACGGCGCGATAATCAGGAGTGCGCCAAGTGTGACCGTCACGACCGCCGAAAATGGAACGTTTACCTTCGACACGACGGAATACAAGATAAATGACACGCTGGACGGTTCAGTAGACTTTACGACAGATGACAACAGCCGAGTAATAGAGATAAACAATTTTGCGGGCGAAATCAGCGGCGTGCTTGAAAACGTTGAGAGTTTGAACGGCAAGAAGTTCAACATAAGCGGCGCGGGCGAAGTATCGGTTGTAAGCGACGGCACCGAGATAGTTAGCATAACGGGAATTACGGACGGCACGACGGTAAACGGCGACGTAGCGGATATGCATTACGTTATGCCGGAAGGCAAGGTAACAGTTAACGGCATAGCTTACGAACTTCAAGGCGACGACAACGGCGCGTTATTTGTCTCGAACGACGGCAGGGCGTTAAATGGTTTGGATAAGGACGCGACGTTATCGGTAGGTTCGGCGGGCAATTACACGATAAACGGAACGCGCTTTACGGTAGACGCGGGCGACGCCTTTACGGTAAATCGCGACGGCGTATATGTAATCGACCCGAATCACCCGCCCATTTCCGAAAAGAGCGACGCTGACGATATACTTAATCGGGGCGAAAATCCGGTATATGTGAGACCGACGGCGACGGGCGAGCAAACAGTTGACTTGACGGGCGACAATGACTTAGCGTTAATCGACAGCGCGAAGGCAAATGTTACAGTTAACGCGGGCGCGGGCAATGATAGCGTAGTAGTGCGACACGGCGCGGCGGTTGATGTTAATTTGGACGAGAACGGCTCGACGTTGATAATCCCGACGGCAGGGCAAGTTACGCTTGAAAATTACAATGGCGACAACGCGGCAGTGCAGACGTTTGACTACAGCAATTTGACGGGCGCGATTAAATCTAACGATATAAAATTCGGCGATGGCGTCATGACATTGGGCGACGCGATAGTAACCTACGACGCGGCGGCGGCTGAAACGGGCGCGACGGAAGGCACTTTGATAAATGCGCATGGCAGGGAATTGGAAATTGGCTTTACGCACCAAAAAGGCGGCGTCTTAGACGAGAGCACATCGGACGATAATTATCTTATGAAGGGCAATTACGCTGAAAGCACTTCCGACACGCAAAAGGGCGGCAACTCGACGATATTGACGGGAAGCGGCAACGATACGATTTTGGCGGGCGCGGGCGATTACATAGACGCGGGCGGCGGCTACAATCAGATTTACTTGACGGATAAGAGATTACGCAACTCTGTACCGGAAGGCGCGACAATCGTTTTGAGCGACGAAAGCTATAATATGGTAAGCAATTTCGCGGGCGGCTTTAGCGGCGACGACGACCAGATTTTGATAAAGAATTTGGGCGAATTGGGATTTGGCTACGGCGCGGGCGATTTGGTAATGAGTGCGGGCAGTGGACAGATAACCTTTGAGGATTTGACAGCCGATAATCATTACGAGCTGAAGTTGATGGACGGCACGAACGAATACAAAGCGGCGATTGCTAAAAAAGATTCGGTATTGGCAGTTGACAACAGCAACGAGGCAGAAATTTTCTACGGCAACGAGAACGGCATAAGCTTTAGCGAATATACAGGCGCAGTCGAAGTTAACTTGAACGAAAACGCCGGCTCGCTGAACGGTTCTGCAGTGCAATATTACGGCATGAACAAAGTAACGGGTGGCGCGGGTGATACGTCACTGATTGGCGCGGCGAACACTCCGAACACGTTAACGGCGGGCACGGGCAACGGCAGTATTTGGAGCAACAGCGGACGCGACTTAATGGTTGGCAACACGGACGCGGGCAAGAGTGGTACGACGACATTTTTCTACATGCCGGGCGACGGGCGCGACACGATAACGAACTTTGACTTCATGAGCGGCACGACTGATATAACGGCGGACAAGATTGAGTTTGACGACGCCAGCGGCGTAACGAACGTATTCTTAAGTGGCGATGACGTTGTAATAGGCATAAACAACAGCGCGGACGATTACTTGCGGTTAGTTGACGCTAGGGGCAAGAGTTTCCGCGTTAATGACGACTTGATAGCTAAAGTTGATAAAAACGTTGAGTTTGACGGATTCAGCAATGTTTATGTAGGAACTGGAGCACCCTCGACATTGACGGTCGGCGAGGGCATGGGCAACGTAGAAATTTGGCTCAGCGATGATTCATTGGAGTATCACGGCATCTGGTACGACGGCAACTTTGCAGTGCTTGACGCGTCCAAATCCGACGGCTCGAATATTTTGGCGGGCAACGAGAACAACAACTTGATAATTGGCGGCGCGGGTTCCAACAGCATTTGGGGCGGCTATGCTTCCTCGAACGATACGTTGGTTGGCGGCAGTGGACAGAATACATTCTTCTTTGCTGTGGAAAATGGGCACGATGTTATAAGGAACGCGCACGACGGCGATTTGGTGAGCTTGGAAGATATTTACTTGGAGAACATAGCGCGGGCAGATATAACAGGCGGCGGCGCGGTAATCGAATTAACGGACGGTTCGCGTTTGGAAGTGCAAAGTTCGGCGGCAATAGATTATCGGTTGCAGGACGGCACGACTTACACGGCGAACCGCACAACCGGCGAATGGGTACAGAAATAAGGAGGCAAAAATTTGTATGAGATAGAAGTTAAAGCGGCATTTGAGGCGGCGCATTTAATTCGCGGCTATGCGGGTAAATGTGCCCGTCTGCACGGACATAATTGGGAAGTAACAGCAATCGTGCGCGGCGCGGAGCTTGACGAATTGGGCATGTTAATTGATTTTAAAATTCTCAAATCCGAGCTTAAAAAAGTCCTCGACGAATTTGACCACAGATTTTTAAATGAGTTGGAGCCGTTTATTACGGAAAATCCGACGGCGGAAAATTTAGCGCGGAAAGTATTTGAGCGATTGTCGACGGCGGAAGTATTTAACGGCACGACGAAACTTTACGGAATAAAAGTATGTGAATCTCCAAATTCCAGTGTGACGTATTATGAGTAGTGCGAACGTGCTGGAAATATTTTCGTCGGTGCAAGGCGAGGGCAAATACGTAGGTTGCCGCCAGATATTTGTGCGATTAGCGGGTTGCAACTTGAACTGCGCGTATTGCGACACGGATTTTAATCAAGCGGAGTTTTGCAA
>CAMJKR010000105.1 GCA_946406415.1 uncultured Selenomonadales bacterium
AAAGCCATTGAGCCAGTTTGTGCTAACTTTAAAGCAGCCGGAACGACAGGAATGCGTGCCAGCGCAGGTTGAAATAGTCCTGCTAACTATGGAGTAGAATCCTGTTGGGTGTCGTTGGGCAAGGTCCTTAAAAATTAAGCCGGAGGGCTTTGTACTCATCAATTATTACGAAAGGAGAAAGCTATAAGATGAATCAACAGAGAGTCACCTGAAAGACGCTGTTGATATGTACCGGTGGCTAGCCGGGAATTTACGACTGTGGAGTGTCGAAAAAACGTTGGTAGCTAAGGCAAAGACGGACACGACGAAACAGTAAGACAGAACCGCGAGGTCTGTCCGATTCATCTTAACATAGACTTTTGTCTATGTTTTAAGTAGCAGAGTTTTGATATGTCAACGCTTTTGGAGAAAACGAGGAAAATTAACAAGCTGCTCCAGCGTTCCGAAAATGTGGAGTATGACGGGATTTCACGAGTCTTAAGCAACGTCCTTGAGGCGAATATTTACATTGTCGGCAAAAAAGGTGAACTTTACGGCTACGCGCTCGCTGACGAAGATGACGACAATTCCGGTATCGACGAAGTTATTAGTACGGAAAAATTCCCTGCGCCCTATGTCAAATGGCTCAATCGTTTCGACGAGACGCAGACGAATCCAAAACCCGATAAAGGCAACCATTCGCCCGTAAGCGGAAAGAATTTTGCAATCGTTCCGATTTACGGCGTGGGGCGCAGAATGGCAACGCTGATTGTCGCTCGTCACGAAGAGAATTTTACAGACGACGATTTACTTTTGGCGGAATACGGCGCGACGGTTGTCGGCATGGAAATGTTGCGCGACCACACCGAAAAAGTCGAAATTGAAGCGCGCAAGAAAGCGACCGTTCAAATCGCGCTGGCAACTTTGAGCTATTCGGAAGCAGAAGCGGCTGTAAACATTTTGGGCGAACTCGACGGCAACGAAGGACTTCTCGTCGCGTCTAAAATCGCTGACCGTGTCGGGATAACGCGTTCGGTTATCGTCAACGCTTTGCGCAAGTTTGAATCGGCGGGAGTCATCGAATCTAAATCGCTCGGCATGAAGGGCACTTACATTAAAATCAAAAACGAATACCTCATGGAAGAAGTTCAGAAACTCCGCAGATAATTTATCATACAACGCAAAAAAAAATCGCCTCTCCAAATTTCGGAGGGGCGTTAATTTTTTATGTCAAGAAACTATTTGCCTTTAATGTCGGAAGCGCAATGCGGGCATTTTGTCGCGTCGTCGGCAACAACTTCACGGCAGAACGGACATTTGCGCGGATCGGGCGGCGGGGGCGGCGGTGCTGGCATAAATCTGTTGATTTGCTTCAACAAAATAAAAACAGCCGTACCCATAATAAGGAAATCGAGGCACACATTGAGAAACGCGCCGTAAGCAATGATTGGCGCACCTGCCTCTTTCGCCGCGGCAAAGGATTCGTACTCCACGCCAGAAAGATTTATGTAAAAATTAGAGAAATCCACCTTTCCTAAAAGCAAGCCCAACGGTGGCATCAAGATATCGGAAGTGAACGAAGAAACGATTTTTCCAAAAGCTCCGCCGATGATTACGCCGACGGACATGTCGACGATATTTCCGCGCATCAAAAATTTTTTGAATTCTTCTATCAAAGTTAATCACTCCTTGACAATAATTTAACCCTTCTGTAAAATGCGTTTGAAGTCACAAATTCCAGAAGGGAGTTTTACGCATGAATGATAGCAAAAACCAATCTGAAAGTCAAACGCTTCCTCTTTTTTCCGTTTATGTAATTTGGTGTAGCAAAACCAATATGCATTACATCGGCATCACGAAGCAGAAAGTAAGAAGGCGCATTCGTCAGCACAGACGCGGCAAAAGACAGCTTATCGACCGTGAAATCCAAAAACTCGGTTGGGAAGGCAACTTCGACTGGTGGCTCGTGGAGGAACACATTCCGGCCGACCAGATTAGCGAGCGCGAGCAATATTGGGTAGCGACCTTCGATTCCGTTTACCCGAACGGTTACAACAAAACCTGTGGCGGCATTAGTAAACTGACTGTATCCGACGATACCCGTGAGATACTTCGTCAAAATGCACTTGCCAGAGATTTGAGCGGTGAAAATAATCCTAATTTTGGAAAGAAACACACCGACGAAGCCAGAGAAATAATTCGTCAAGCACGTGTTGGCAAACCTCCTTGGAATAAAGGCATTACGTGTTCTGAGGAACAAAAAGCTGTTCTGCGCGAAAAAGCACTTGAAAGGGATATAAGCGGCGAGAACAATCCTTTCTTCGGCAAACACCATACGGAAGAAGCGAAGGAAAAAAATCGTCAAGCACATCTCGGCAAACCTGGTCGTAAAGGTATTCCGTGTTCTGAGGAAGCAAAAGCTAAACTTCGCGCGAAAGCACTCGAAAGAAATGTTAGCGGCGAAAACAATCCTTTCTTCGGCAAACACCACACGGAAGAATCTAAAGAAAAAAATCGTCAAGCGCAACTCGGAAGAACGCCCTGGAATAAAGGTAAGAAAATGACTGAAGAACAAAAAGCCAAAATGCGCGCGAAAAGAGCCGCCAAAGCCGTCGCTAAAGAAAATCTTGCCGCTGCCAATTCGACGCCGAAAAGCCTATCGAATTTAAGTGACGCCGTAATACTTCAATAGAGCTTGTGTGCCGAGATTGCCCTCGCTCGACTCTTCAAGCTTGCGCACCTCGTGGAGTACAATCGCCAAAATCGGGAGCGACGCGCCATAAGCCGTAGCCGTTTCCGTGCCGATTGCTAAATCCTTTCCGAAATGTTTCAGCATAAAGCCAGGGCAAAAATCGCCGTCGAGACCTTTACGAGCGACGCCTGTCATTTGAAAACTTCCTGCCGCGCCCGTTGCTATTGCCGAGTAAACTTTTTCCACGTCAAGCCCCGACGCTTTGGCATAGGCAAAAGCCTCGCACACGCCCGCTAACGTGCCGGCAATCGCGATTTGGTTGCAAGCCTTAGTTTTCTGCCCTGCGCCCGCTGAACCCTCGTAGACGATATTTTTCCCCATAGCAGCAAAGACCGGTTGCAAAGCGTTGAAGTCCTCTTCCGCGCCGCCAACCAAAATTGTAAGCGTAGCATTTTTTGCGCCGACATCTCCGCCAGTGACTGGAGCGTCAACTGCGTGGAGATTTTTTTTCTGCGCCGCCGCAAAAATCTTTTCAGCAAGAATCGGAGAGGAAGTCGTCATGTCGACGAGATACGTGCCCGCTTTAGCCGAATCAATAATTCCGCCTGCGCCCAAATAAATTTCTTCAACGTCCTTTGGATAGCCGACGATTGTAATCACGACGTCTTGACCGGTTGCGCATTCGCCGACGGTATCACACCATTTCGCGCCGCGTTCAATCAGAGCTTGCGCCTTAGACTTCGTGCGATTGTAAACGCTGACAGAAAAGCCCGCGTCCATTAAATGACCAGCCATTGCCGCGCCCATAATGCCAGTTCCGATAAAGCCGATTTTTTTTAAAGCAGTCATCTGCTAATCACCTTCTTTCACGCGGCGAAGTATATCACCTTTTTTTCAGCTTTTCAATAGGAATTATTGACAGGAAATAAAGTAACTTGTAAAATTGGCGGCGAACGGAGGCGGTCTGACTTTATGAAATATAAACGTGTAATTCTGAAGTTGAGCGGCGAAGCTCTTGCCGGAGAAAAAAGTTTCGGTATCTATCCGCCAGTGGTTGAAAGCATTGCTCAACAGATTAAACGAGTTCATGAGGAAAAATTGGAAGTTGCAATCGTCGTGGGCGGAGGAAATATTTGGCGCGGCTTGAGCGGCGCGGCTAAAGGCATGGACAGAGCGACGGCTGATTATATGGGAATGCTCGCAACTGTTATGAACGCTATCGCTTTGCAAGACGCCCTTGAACAGTTGAAAGTTTTTACCCGCGTTCAAACGGCTATCGAAATGCGCGAAGTTGCTGAGCTTTACATAAGACGCCGCGCAGTTCGGCACTTGGAGAAAGGGCGCGTTGTAATTTTCGGCGCGGGCACGGGCAATCCGTACTTTTCAACCGACACGACGGCGGCACTTAGAGCGGCGGAGATTGAAGCAGACGTTATTTTAATGGCGAAGCGCGGAGCCGACGGTGTTTACGATTGCGACCCGAATCGTTTCCCCGACGCCAAAAAGTTCGATAAGATAAGTTACATTGATATTCTTAATCTCGGCTTGCACGTTATGGATTCAACCGCAACCAGTCTTTGTATGGATAATCATATTCCGCTTGTTGTTTTTAATATCGACGACCACGAAAATATTTATCGCGCCGCAATCGGCGAAACAATCGGCACAACAGTCGGCTAAGGAGGAAAAATTCAAATGACTAAGGATGTTATCAAATCGGCAGAGGACAGGCTCGGCAAAACTCTTGACGGCTTGAAAAAAGAATACGGCACACTCCGCGCAGGACGCGCCGCCCCCAGTCTGCTCGATAAAGTTATGGTTGATTACTACGGCACGGCGACGCCCGTTAATCAAATTGCTAACGTTACAATTCCCGAACCGCGCATGATTATGATTAAGCCTTACGACAGAAATTCGCTTAAGGATATTGAACGCGCCATTCAGAAATCGGATCTCGGCTTGACGCCCAATAACGACGGCACGACAATTCGCCTTGCAATTCCTCAACCGACGCAGGAACGCCGCAAGGAACTTGTCAAAGTCGTTAGCAAGAAAGCGGAAGAGGCTAAAGTTGCAATGCGCAATATCCGCCGCGACGCTAACGAATCGATTAAAAAGCTGGAGAAGGGCAAGCAGATAACTGAGGACGACCGCAAAGACGCGCAAGAAGAAATGCAAAAACTCCTCGACAAATATATTAAGCTCGTCGACGGCGCGAGGGCGGGCAAAGAAAAGGAAGTTATGGAAGTCTAAATTATGTGGGAAAGTGACGCCGGCTTGCTTGCGCGAGTCGATAGGGACAAAATGCCGCGACATGTGGCGATAATAATGGACGGCAACGGACGCTGGGCAAATTGTCGCGGGCTACTTAGGAGCGCGGGACATACCGCCGGCGTCAAGACCTTAAAAAATATTTTAAAGACGGCAGTCAACCTTAAGCTTGAGGCTTTGACTGTTTACGCCTTTTCAACGGAAAATTGGAAGCGACCTCCCAGCGAGGTTGATTTTTTAATGCATTTGTTTTCGGACTATCTGGAGCGCGAAAAACTCGAAATGCACCAAAACAACGTCCGTATAAAATTTTTGGGACGCATGGAAGATTTTGCGCCTTCCCTGCAAAAATTAATGCGCGATTCAGTTGAGCTTATGAAAAACAATACGGGCGTCAAATTCAACGTGGCGGCTGATTACGGCGGACAAGATGAAATTATCCGCGCCGCGCAAAAATTGGCGTGTCGTGTCAAAGCGGGCGAACTTTTGCCCGAAAATATTTCCGCACAACTTTTTGAAGATGAGCTAGATACTGCAGGTCAACCGCCCGTCGATTTGATGATTAGGACGAGCGGTGATTTGCGCGTCAGCAATTTTTTATTGTGGCAAGCCGCCTACGCTGAATTTTGGTTTACCGACACGCCTTGGCCGGAATTCACGCCGGAAGAATTTGTCGACGCCCTTATTGACTTCGGCAAGAGAACTCGACGTTTTGGCGCATTAAGTAATTAAAATTTTTTCAGTCAAACTTACAGATTATTTTTTTTATGGTTCCTTACCGATTCAATAATTCAACAGAAAAATTTTGCTCAAATAAAAAATACGTAAGGAAGTGACGCCTTGCTTTTAAGAATTATTACAGGGATTATCGGAATTGCCATTGCGGCATTCGTGATTCAATATGGCGGTGCGCCTTTTGCGTGCTTTGCAATGCTTTTGTCGCTCCTTGCTTGGCACGAATATTCCTCCGCGTTCAGACGTGCTGGAGTTATCACGACTTATTTTTTTGGCATATTGACTTTGATTTTACTTCTTTGTTGCGCGTGGCTCGGCAATGTCGAAGAACTTTTAGCAGTCTTAACCATCAGCATGATGTTAATTTTTTTGCTAACGGTAATTCTGCGCGGGAGCACACGTCCAACTGATGCTTGCGTTTCTGTGGCGGGGATAATGTACATTGGCTCGCCGTTCGCGCATTTAATTTTCTTGCGCTTTTTAACCGACGAGCCGCAACCTGGCGAAACTGTAACGACTGTTCAAGAAATTGCTACGAACAACGCGACAATTCTCGACAAATTTGATATTGGAAAGTTTTTGGACTTCCTGCCGACGTTTGATTTAAGTTTGAATTTGAACGTTGACGCGGGTTGCGCGTTGGTTTGGGTGCTGTTCGCGTGCACGTGGGCAAGTGATACTTTTGCTTACTTTGTTGGCTCGGCGATTGGTTCACATAAGCTCGCCTCGTCGATAAGTCCCGGCAAAACCGTTGAAGGATTTTTCGGTTCGATTATCGGCACGATTATCACGGCGGTTATCGTTGGCACGATTATTTTTGGACTTCCGCTGATTAAAATGGCGGTTGCGGGATTTATTCTTGCATTGGCGGCGACGCTCGGCGATTTGGTTGAGTCAGTGCTGAAACGTTTTGCCGGCATAAAAGATTCGGGATTTTTCTTGCCCGGTCACGGCGGCGCACTCGACCGTTTCGACAGCATACTTTTTACTGCGCCCACGTTTTATTACTTTGTGATTTTATCGGGGATAGCATAATGAAAAAAATTACAATACTCGGCTCGACGGGTTCAGTAGGTACGCAAGCCCTCGACGTTGTACGCAATTTACCTAACGAATTATCCGTTGAAGTTTTAGCGGCTAATTCAAACGTAGAACTTTTTGCTAAGCAGATAAAAGAGTTCCGTCCTAAGCTGGCAGTTTTGGCTGACGAAGCGGCTTATAAAAAATTGTCTAAGAAAAAATTTCGCGGCACTGAACTTGCTGGCGGGCGTCAAGCTTTTATCGACGCGGCGGCTTTTGGCAACTCGGAAATTGTTTTAACGGCAATGAGTGGCTTTGCGGGCTTGGAGCCGACTATTAAGGCTATTAAAGCTCGAAAAAATATTGCGCTTGCCAATAAAGAAACTCTCGTCGTGGCGGGCGACTACATTACTAAACTTGCTGAACTTTGCGGCGTAAAAATTTTGCCCGTCGACAGCGAACACGGAGCTTTTTTCCAATGTTTGCAGGGCGAAGATATGCGCAAGATTAACAAACTTTTGCTCACGGCGTCTGGTGGACCTTTCAGAGGCAAAACTCGCGACGAACTTAAAAACGTCACAGTTAAGGAAGTCCTCGCGCACCCGACTTGGAATATGGGCAAAAAAATTACCGTCGACTCCGCCACGCTCGTTAACAAAGGGCTTGAGATTATAGAGGCGAAATTTCTTTACGGCGTCGACTACGATCCAATTCAAGTCGTCGTGCACCCGCAAAGCATTGT
>CAMJKR010000106.1 GCA_946406415.1 uncultured Selenomonadales bacterium
CGATTTTTTTCAGCTCGTCGAGAAGTTTTTGATTGTTTGTAACGTCGTCAGCGTGATAGCCCGCAAATCGCGCCGAATGAACGCCAGGTAATCCGCCGAGAGCGTCGACTTCAAGTCCCGAATCATCAGCGAGACAAGCAAGCCCCGTGCGTTCACGGAAAAATTTTGCTTTGATTAGCGCGTTGTCCTCGAAAGTTGCGCCGTCCTCCACAGCGTCGGGCAAGTTGTCAAAATCGGCAAGCGATAAAATTTCAAGCGGCAGATTTTTAAGTACGAGGCGCATTTCTTTAACTTTATCCAAATTCTTCGACGCAAGCACGATTTTTTTCATCAGCCAATCCTCCCGACGCGCCAAACTAATTCTCTGCCGAGCGCGTCTTTTTGCAGGGAAATTAATTCGTTAATGCCGCCTTCCGCTAAATCCAAAAGTTCGTTGAGTTGCGAACGGGTAAATGGATTTTTTTCGGCGGTTATCTGCACCTCGACGAGTTCGCCCGCGCCAGTCATGACAACGTTGCAATCTGCCGCCGCTGTCGAATCTTCCGCGTAGCATAAATCTAAAATTTTTTCGCCGTCTGGAGTAATGCCCGCCGAAATTGCCGCGACGAAATCTTTCACGGGAAAAACGCCGCCGACTTCGTAAATCGTTTCGCAAGCCTCAACCAACGCGACAAAAGCCGCCGTTATCGACGCCGTGCGCGTGCCGCCGTCAGCTTGAATTACGTCGCAGTCAATTATTATCGAACGCTCGCCAATAACCGTCAAATCCGTCACGGCTCTCAATGCCCGACCGATAAGCCGTTGAATTTCCGCAGTACGCCCGCCGATTTTGGAACGTTCGCGCGGAATTCTTTCCATTGACGAACCGGGAAGCATTGAATATTCCGCATTAAGCCAACCCGTGCCCGTGCCCTTTAAAAATGCCGGCACATGATCTTCAATCGTCGCCGCGCAGAGAACTTTTGTATTGCCGATTTCAATCAACGCTGAACCCGCAGGAAATTTTTGCGCCCGCCGCTCCAAAAAAACTTCGCGCATTTCGTCAGCACGCCGCTTGTCTATTCTCAAATTTTCACCTCCGCATTACTTAATTAAAAGCTGACATATTTTACACAAAAAATTTTTTCGCCGCAATGTTTTAGGAAAATTTTGTTGCGCCGTATTGTAGCTTTCAGACTTTAATAATCGATAAATTTTTATCTGGAGCCGATGAATCAAATTTCATAAACCGAAATTTTATTCAATCAATGTAAGTCAACTGCAAGATAACTTCGCGGCGTTGATTTTAAAATGTGCAGTCATTATCATTGATTAAAGTAGTTTTAAAATTTTTTTGGGGGAGTGTAAAATATGGGGCTTAATAAAGATGTGATAATGCAGAAAGTCCAACGCTTCGGCGGCGCAATGTTCACGCCCGTCATATTGTTTGGTGTCTTCGGTATAATCGTCGGCATATCAATTTTGTGCAAGAACCCGATGATTTTAGGCTCATTGGCGGAAGAGGACACGGGCTGGTGGCAATTCTGGTACATTGTCGAGCAAGGCGCATGGACAGTTTTTAATCAGATGGCAATTTTATTCTGCGTGGGCTTGCCGATTGGTCTTGCTAAAAAAGAAAATGCTCGCGCCGCAATGGAGAGTTTCGTTATCTTCATGCTGTTTAATTATTTTATACAAGCGATGCTAACACTTTGGGGTTCGGATTTCGGCGTAGATTTTTCTAAAAATGCGGGCGCGGGTTCTGGTCTTGCAATGATTGCCAATATCAAAACTCTTGACACAGGTATCGTCGGCGCAATTATCGTCGCGACAATTTCGGTTCAGTTGCACGACAGATTATTCGACGTAAACGTTCCGGATTATCTCGGAATTTTTAAAGGCTCTTCGCTGGTCGTTTCAGCAGGTTTCCTTGTAATGCTCCCTACAGCGTTTCTTTTCTGCCTGATTTGGCCGAAAGTGCAGTTGGGCATAGCTTCTTTGCAAGTTTTCTTGACAAGTTCGGGCGTCTTTGGCGTGTGGCTTTATACATTCCTTGAAAGATTTTTAATTCCGACCGGTTTACATCACTTCATATACTTACCATTCATTTTTGGGCCGGCGATTGTCGATAACGGCTTGCAAGCTTATTGGTTGGAGCATATACGCGAATTTGCCGAGTCGACAAAACCGCTGATTGAATTATATCCTCAAGGCGGCTTTTCACTGCACGGCATGAGCAAACTTTTCGGCTGTCCCGGCATAGCTCTTGCAATGTACTTTACGGCAAAACCGGAGCGGCGTAAAAGAATTGCGTCATTGGTCGTTCCTGCGGCGGCAGTTGCAGTTTTCTGCGGTATCACAGAGCCGCTTGAATTTACTTTCCTGTTTGTCGCACCAGTATTATTTTTCGTTCACGCGGTTTTGGCGGCAACGATGTCTTCCGTAATGTACTTCTTTGGCGTTACGGGCAATTTCGGCGGTGGCATTTTAGACACTGCTCTTTTCCAAAACTGGATTCCGCTCTGGTCAAATCATTGGGGAACTTACTTAACGCAAATTATAATCGGCTTCTGTTTCACGGCAATTTATTTCTTCCTGTTTAGATTTTTAATACTCCACTTTGATTTCAAGACGCCCGGACGCGGCGAAGAGGCCGGTGGCGATAAACTCTTCACGAAAGCCGATTATAAAGCCAGCAAAGCTCAAGGTGATGGTAAAACGGGCGGCGGCAAAGAACTCGACGAGCGCGACTTAAAAGCGGCGGCGTTCTTAGCTGATTTGGGCGGCAAAGATAATATTGTTGACGTTACAAACTGCGCGACGCGATTGCGAGTAACCGTTAAAGACGACAGCAAAATTGTCGATGTCGGAACTTTTACTGCGCACGGTGCTCACGGTCTCGTTCACAACGGCAAAGCCATTCAAGTTATCGTAGGTTTATCGGTTCCACAAGTCCGCGAGCGTTTTGAGGCTCTGCTCAATGCCCCCGACGAAGAATCTGACAAAGCAGAAAAATAAAAGGAAACTTTAAAATTAAATCGAAAAAGTCACGAGAAAAATTTTCGTGGCTTTTATTTTGGGAGGGCTTGAAATGCAACTTGAGAAACTCGTCAATGCCAACAAAGAATCGCTCAATCCGACCGATATGTTGATTTGGAAATATATCTCGAATCACAGGAAAAACGTTGCGCAAATGTCCGTTCATGAATTGGCGAAGTGTTGCGCGGTGTCGGGAGCTACGGTTGTGCGTTTTGCTAAAAAATTAGGCTTTCGCGGTTTTGGCGAACTCAAAGCGGCGATTAATTTTGAAAAACCCTTGCCCGCCGATTACAAAGGCAACGTCATAAAAGACATCAAAGAATTTCACAACAAAACCCTCGACTATCTGGCGAATCTTGATTACGGAAACGCCGTCCGTTTGATTTGCAATGCGCGGAATGTTTTTATCTTTTCGTCGGGCTACGTTCAAAGCAATGTTGCAAACGAAATGAAGCGGCTTTTCTTGGTCAATAAAATTTTCATCATCGAAGTTTTTAACATCGGCGAATTGGAATCAATCCTTGAGTTCTTGACAGAAGACGATATATTTATTCTCGTGTCGCTTAGCGGCGAATCGCCCGTTGTCGTGGAATTTGCGCGGCGGCTGAAAGTTAAAGGCGTCCAGACAATTTCAATAACGCGCCTCAGTGCCAATACGCTTGCCTCCCTCTCGACCGTCAATCTCTACATTTTGCCCGCAAGTTTCGCAACTATTAACGACGCCGGCAATACGCAATTTTTAAATCTCATGCCATTTTTCTTGCTCGTTGAATTTTTATATTTGAACTGCCGCATTTACATTGAGCAACAGGAAAAAGAATTTTCATGAACGCAAAAAATCCCCGCCGATTTGCAGTCAGCGGGGTTTTAAATTTGCTTGCGTAAAATTATTTGAGTTCAGGCCAAAAATCTTTGTTGGCGGCAATTAAATCGTCCAGAATCAATTTGGCAACTCGTGCGCTCGGAACGGTCTTTGACAGCGTTAAGGCTTGCCACAAACTTTGATAGGAATGATTTATCCAGGCGTCGACAGTCAATTTTTCAACGGCGACTTGTTGCTCCATTAAACCTTTTTGGAAGCGCGGAATTTCTCCGACGACCAAAGGCTCCGGTCCGTTGTTGCCGACAATGCAAGGAATTTCAACCATAGCAGTTGGGTCGAAATTGCTGATCGCGCCTTTGTTCTCGACAATCAAAAGCATATTCGCCTTTGTGTTAAATGCAATCGCCGTTGCAAGGTCGACGATAAACGAGGCGTGCGCGTCAACTTCGATAGTCGTATCTTTGGCGGTGCCGACGGATTTAATCCTGCGGCATTCGGCGAAAACTTTTTTCTCGCGCCCTTCGACGACTTCATTTGTGCGCGTGTGATTCGGGTCAGAGTGCTTAACAATTTCGTCTTGGCACAGATAATATTTCAGATAAGTATTCGGCAAAGTGTCAGGGTCAATCGGCGCGAACTCCTTAACCATCTCGAAAGTCACAATCCAGCTTGGGTCGATATGCTGAACGCCTTCATCGCCGTGCAAATATTTCAAATTGTAGCCATGCTTGTAGACGTATTCGCGGATTTTCGGGAGCAACTCATTGCCCTGCTTATCCTTAATGCTCGTCCACCAGCCGAAATGATTCAGCCCGAAATATTTAAACTCCAAATCGTGCAGAGACTTGAAGCCAGCAATTTGCGCCATTTTCTCTTCAATGTCAACGGGCATGTCGCAGATATTTATGATTTTGGAATTCGGGCAAAGGCGGCGCGTGGCTTCGGCGACGATAGCGGCGGGATTGGAATAATTGAGCATCCAGGCGTTAGGCGAATATTTTTCCATGTAGCCGACGATCTCGACGATACCACCGATTGAGCGCATACCGTAAGCAATACCGCCAGGACCGCACGTTTCCTGTCCAACAACGCCGTATTTGAGCGGAATTTTTTCGTCAAGCTCACGCATTGCATACTTGCCAACGCGAATGTGCGCCATAACAAAATCAACGTCGCTGAAAGCTTGCGAGGGGTCTGTCGTCGCTAAAAATTCAATTTCGGGCGCACGCTCTTTTAAAATAATTTCCATTGCGTCGGCTATAATTTTCTGTCGAGCGGCGTCGTTGTCGTAAAGTTTAATCTTGCGGAGCGGGAATCTTTCTTGATGAGAAAGCAACATTAGAATAATCCCCGGCGTGAACGTACTACCGCCGCCTGCCACAACTACTGAAAATTTTTTGTCAGCCATAATCTTTCCTCCTATTAAATTTATACGGGAAGTTTAATCAAAAATTTTGGCGAGTGCAATATTTTGGGCGGCAAGTTGACTTTTCCGTTCACGTCATGAATTTTATTCCGCATTATGAAATTATTTTCCAAGCGTGTCATTGCCGGAAAAATATTTTATTGCGCCGTGATTGACGAGTTTTAGCCGCTGTTGTAAAATTCTTTACATAAATATTGATAGGACGGTTGATTAAATGCCGATATATTCTTGGGCGTTCGCGGTCGCGCTGATTGTTGCTTTGGCGATTACTCCGCTGGTGATTTTGTTAGCGAAGAAAACCGGCGCAATGGACGCTCCAAACGCCCGAAAAGTTCATAAAAAACCAATCCCGCGAATCGGCGGACTTGCGATTTACGCGGGCTTCATGGCGTCGATAATTTTCGTCGTGATAAAATACGGACTGGATGCCGAAATGATAAGAGAAACCGTCGGGCTTATGTTATCGGGCACTTTAATTGTTGCGCTCGGTTTAGTTGACGATTATAAAAATCTGCCCGCCAAAGTAAAACTCTTAGGACAAATCTGCGCGGCGGCAATGTTAGTTTTGGTGTTCGACGTGCGGATAGACTTCGTGACAGATCCATTTGGCGATTACATTTATCTGGACAATTTCCCGATACCGCATTTGGCAATCCCGGTTACAATGTTTTGGCTCGTCGGACTTACAAACACGGTGAACTTAATCGACGGGCTTGACGGATTAGCGGCGGGCGTGGCGGCTATAGCGTCGTTTACAATTTTATTAGTCGCGCTCGAACAGGGATTTATTCTGGTTGGTGTCATGACGGCGGCATTAGCGGGCGCGGCAGTCGGTTTCTTAAAATACAACTTCAACCCTGCAGAAATTTTTATGGGCGATACAGGCTCAATGTTTTTAGGATTCATGCTCGCGGGAATTTCTGTGACGGGCGCAGTTAAATCTGTAGCGACAATCGCGCTTGTTGTCCCGATTTTCGCGCTGGGCTTGCCGATACTCGACACGACCTTTGCAATCGTCAGACGTGTACGCGGCGGCGTTCCGATCTTCAAACCGGATAAAGGACATTTGCACCACAGATTATTAAGCGTCGGATTTACGCAACGGCAAGCAGTCTTGTTAATGTACGTGATAAGCGCGTTATTCGGTTTGAGCGCGATAGCTTTGACGGCGGTCAGTTATCAAATCGCGGCTTTGATTTTATTTATCGTGGTCATAGGAATTTTCTACGGCGTAAGGAAATTGGGCATTGCCCGACCAATAAATTAGGTGACAATCATGAGAAAACTAAAAGTAATGTCGGTATTCGGCACGCGCCCAGAGGCTATAAAAATGGCTCCTGTGGTGTTGGAACTAAAAAAATATTCGCAGATAGAATCAGTCGTGGCAGTCACGGCGCAACATCGGGAAATGCTCGACCAAGTTTTAAAATTATTCAACATACGCCCCGACTTTGACTTAAATATAATGTCGGAGGGGCAAACTTTGTTCGATATAACCAGCCGCGCACTTTTGGGACTCGATAAAGTCTTAACTGCGGCAAATCCCGACGTAGTTTTAGTTCACGGCGACACTACTACGACTTTTGCGGGGGCATTGGCGGCTTATTATCATCAAATCGAAGTTGGACACGTTGAGGCGGGACTTCGCACGCAAAATAAATTTTCGCCCTATCCAGAGGAAATGAATCGCCGCTTAACCGGTGCACTCGCCGACTTAAATTTTGCACCGACCTCAACCGCTAAAGAAAATCTCCTGCGCGAAGGCATCGACGCCGATAAAATTTTCGTGACAGGCAACACCGTTATTGACGCGCTTTATCAAACTGTCCGCGCAGATTTTGAATTTAAACACGTCGACGCTAGCAAAAGAGTTATTCTCGTTACGACGCATCGCCGCGAAAATTTGGGCGAACCAATGCGACAAGTTTACAAAGCTTTAAAGTCTATCGTTGAGGAGTTCACTGACGTTGAAATAATTTTCCCCGTCCATAAAAATCCTAAAGTTCGCGAAGTCGTCAACGAGGAACTCGGCGGCTTGGATAGAGTTTGTTTAATCGACCCGCTTGATTATGAACCATTCGCAAATTTAATGAATAAAGCAACGTTGATT
>CAMJKR010000107.1 GCA_946406415.1 uncultured Selenomonadales bacterium
CATCAAAAGCGACGACAAAAGCATTTTTTTGAATAGAACACCGCAAAAAGTCTCATTCATCAGCTAAAACCTTCAAAATTACATCATCTGATATGTTAATTTAGAACAACTCAAGGCAAAAGTCAATTTTAGAGCCGCGCTTTTTTATTTCTGCGCCCTGTGCTAAAATTGATAAAAATTTCTCTGGAGGTGCGCTTATGATTAAAAGAATTTACGTTGAAAAGCGCGAAGGCTTTGACGTGCCAGCTAAACAGTTGCTTGACGATTTTAAAGAGACGCTCGACGTTAAAATTGACGGCTTGCGGCTGTTTGTGCGTTATGATGTAGAAGATTTGAGCGACGAAGATTTTTTGCGCGTCCGCGATATTGTTTTTCGCGAGCCTAATGTTGATAATTTTTATTACGAACTGCCTAGCGACCTCGACACGTCGAAAACTTTTGCGATTGAATATTTGCCCGGACAATTCGACCAAAGAGCCGACTCTGCCGCTCAATGTGTTCAGCTTGTTACGGGAAAAGATTTACCGATTATACATTCTGCGCGGATTATTTCGTTAATCGGCGACATCTCGGCTGATGACTTCGCAAAAATTAAATCCTACTCGATAAACGCGATTGAATCACGCGAGGCAAGCTTTGAACTTCCGACGACGTTAAAAATTTCCGCCGAAATTCCGTCCGACGTTGAAATTTTAAAAACTTTTAACGACATGAGCGACGTTGAGTTGAAAAATTTTATAAATCTGCGCGGCTTAGCTATGAATCTCGACGATTTGAAGTTCTGCCAAAAATATTTCCGCGATAATGAAAAACGCTCTCCGACGATTACCGAGTTGAAAGTTATCGATACATAGTGGAGCGATCATTGCCGCCACACGACTTTTACAACCGCGATTGACGATGTGGCTTTTGACGCGGGCGCAGAGGTTATCGAACGCGCTTTTAAGGAATATCTTGCCGTTCATGATGCCGCAAAAGATATTTCGCTAATGGATTTGGGGACAATCGGCGCGAAGATTGTTAAGCCTGCGAATTTGGACGTTTCAGAAGAGATTAACGCTTGCAGTATAAAAATTAAGGCGACGATTGACGGGCGCGAGGAAAATTGGCTGGTAATGTTCAAAAACGAGACGCATAATCACCCGACGGAAATTGAACCGTTCGGCGGCGCGGCAACTTGTTTAGGCGGTGCAATTCGCGATCCGTTGAGCGGACGCAGTTACGTTTATCAAGCAATGCGCGTGACGGGTGCGGCTGACCCGCGTAAAAAATTCTCTGAAACATTGCCCGGTAAACTTCCGCAGAAAAAAATCGTTCGCGGCGCGGCGCAAGGCTACAGTTCATACGGCAATCAAATTGGTTTGGCGACAGGGCAAGTACACGAAATTTATCACGAGGGCTATCTTGCAAAGCGTATGGAAATTGGCGCGGTGATTGCGGCGGCTCCGGCTGAAAATGTCATTAGAAAACGTCCCTGCGCGGGCGATAAAGTTATTTTACTCGGTGGACGCACGGGGCGCGACGGAATTGGCGGTGCGACCGGCTCAAGTAAAGTTCATACGACTGAATCACTCACAACCGCCGGCGCAGAAGTCCAGAAAGGCAATCCTCCGACGGAACGTAAAATTCAGCGGCTGTTTAGAAATCCCGACGCGGCGAAGTTGATTAAACGTTGCAATGATTTTGGCGCGGGCGGCGTCGCTGTTGCAGTTGGCGAGCTTGCGGCGGGTTTGAATATAAATTTGGACGCCGTGCGCAAAAAATATGACGGTCTCGACGGCACCGAACTTGCAATCAGCGAATCTCAAGAGCGCATGGCTGTTGTTTTAGATAAAAATGACGTGGATAAATTTATTGCGCTAGCCTATGCGGAAAATTTGGAGGCTTACGAAGTCGCGGAAGTTACTGATAGCGGGCGAATGGTTATGAATTGGCGCGGCGCGGAAATTGTTAGCATTAACCGTAAATTTTTCGATACCAACGGCGTCAAGCGTCATATCACAGCTAAAATTACGGCTCCAACAAAAAAACTTGTCCCTTACCCATTGTCCCTTGCCCCTAACTTAAACATTTGCTTGCAAAAAGGCTTAGTAGAACGCTTTGATTCGACAATCGGCGCGGCGACGGTTTTAATGCCGTTCGGAGGAAAAAATCAGTTAACGCCCGCTGAAGGCATGGTTGCGAAAATTCCTTGCGAAGGTGAAACTTCGACGGCAACGGCTATGACATTCGGCTTTGACGCGGAAATTTCGGAGCGCAGTCCGTTTCACGGCGCGATTGACGCTGTAACGAGTTCGTTGGCAAAATTGGTGGCAATCGGCGCGGATTATTCCAAAGCTTATTTGACGTTCCAGGAATATTTCGAGAAACTCGGCGACAATCCGGATAAATGGGGTAAACCTCTTGCAGCGTTACTCGGAGCATTTATCGCGCAGAAAAATTTCGGTGTGGCGGCAATCGGCGGTAAAGATTCGATGAGCGGAACGTTTGAAAATATTCACGTGCCTCCGACGTTGATAAGTTTTGCGGTTGCAGTCGTCGACGCGGCAAAAGTTATTTCGCCCGAATTCAAAGCGGCAGGGAATAAAGTTTATCTGGTTGATTGTCCGCGAGATGATGACGGCGTTCCTAACTTCGACGCGCTGAAGAAAAATTTCGCTAAAGTTCATGAGTTAATCTGCGCAGGGAAAATAATTTCTGCGATAAGCGTTCAAGAGGGCGGAATTGCGGCGGCTGTTTCTAAAATGTCAATCGGCAATGACGTCGGATTTAAATTTGCGTTGACGGAAAATATTTTCGCTAAAAATTACGGGAGTTTGATTGTTGAGGCGACGGAAGAGCTTGACTTTAAACTTTTGGGCGAAACTATTGCCGAGCAGATTATAATTTACGCTGATGAAAAAATTTCACTCGACGACGTTAAAAAAACTCTTGCCGAGCCGCTGGAAAAAATTTTCCCGACAAGAACTAAGACGCCCGCGCAGAAAATTCCTAACGAGACTAAAAATCTAACAGCTAACAGCTATCAGCTATCAGCTAAAATCGCAAAGCCGCGAATTTTTATTCCGGTATTTCCCGGCACGAATTGCGAATACGACAGCGCAAAAGTTTGGAGTAAAGCTGGCGGCATTCCCGAAATTTTTATCGTTCGCAACTTGACGCCGCAAGCCGTAGAGGAAAGTATTGACGCTATGACAAAAAAAATCCGCGCCGCGCAGATAATCATGATTCCTGGTGGTTTCAGCGGCGGCGACGAGCCTGACGGTTCCGGAAAATTTATTGCGGCGACGTTCCGTAATCCTAAAATCGCTGAAGAGGTCATGAAGCTTTTGCGCGAACGCGACGGCTTGATTTTGGGCATTTGCAACGGCTTTCAAGCGTTGATTAAGCTGGGACTTCTACCCTACGGAGAAATTCGCGAGCTTGAAGAGGATTCGCCTACATTAACGCACAATTCATTAGGTCGCCACGTTAGCCAATACGTTCGCACGCGAGTAAGTAGCAATTTATCTGTTTGGTTGTCGAAAAGCAAAGTTGGAGATGTTCACGCTATACCGGTTTCACACGGCGAGGGGCGTTTTGTTGCCAGCGACGCTTGGTTAAAGAAACTCGCCTATAACGGACAAATCGCGACGCAATACGTTGACGATAAAAACGAGCCGACCGCTGAACTTCCCTTTAATCCGAACGGTTCAGCGTGGGCGATTGAGGGAATTACCGACGCGAGCGGCAAAATCTTTGGGAAAATGGGGCATTCTGAGCGAATCGGCGAACACGTTGCAAAAAATATTCACGGCGACAAAGACCAAAAAATTTTCGAGGCGGGAGTTGAATACTTTGGATAAATTTTACGTGGCGAGCTGTGTTTTCACGGAAGAATATCCCGCGCTTAGTAAAAAGATTTGTGATTATGTGCGCGAGGAAAAAATTGTAGCGTATTGTCATTATTGCGTTCGAGGTTTAAAATTAGGCGGCGCAAAGGCTTATCACCTTGCCGAACTTTTATTCTAGGGAGCTGATTGTTATTAATTTGCAGAAATTGACTTGCACGGATAAGCCGACGTTCGATAAATATTTTGGGTCGCGCTACTGCGAAAATTCGGGGTATACATTCACTAATCTTTTCATGTGGCGCAAGATGCGCGATTATCGCTGGGCAGTCGAAGATGACGTACTTTATATTTTTTCTTTCAACGAAGAACAGTTTGCGGCGTGGCAGCCGATTGGTGCGCAAGACAAAATGCAGGACGCAATCACGAAAATTTTGCGTGTCGCAGAGGAAAATCGCGGCGATAAAAAATTTGGGTTTGTCGTCGTCGAGAAAATGTTTGCCGACGAATTGGCGCGTTATCCTCATGCGAAATTTAACATCACCGCCGAGCGCGACTGCTTCGATTACGTTTACCTCGCGCAGGATTTGATAAATTTATCGGGCAGAAAATTTCATGGCAAAAAAAATCATCTCAACGCCTTCAGCAAAGAATATCCCAACGCGAAATATCTACCGATAACCGAAGAAATTATTCCGAAATGCCGCGAGGAGTTAAATATTTGGTTAGAGAGGCACAAACGCGCAAATCCCGACAATCCGTTTATTTGCTACGAGCAAGCCGCGATTCACGAGATTTTTGACCACTTCGACAAGTTCAAACTCAAGGGCGGCGCGATTTTGCTTGACGGAAAAATTGTGGCGTTTACGTTTGGCGAAAAATTAAATTCCGACACGGCAGTTATTCACGTCGAGAAGGCGGATTCAAATATTCGCGGGATTTACGCGGCGATTAATCAAAATTTCGTCGAGCACGAATGGTCGGACATGATTTATATCAATCGCGAAGAGGACATGGGCATTGACGGTTTGCGCAAAGCTAAAAAATCTTATCGCCCGATTAAAATGATTGAGAAATTTAACGCGACACTTGCATAAAAAAATTGAGCCGATAAAAATTACCGGCTCTTTTTTTGTTTAAAATTATTTATTCAAGCCTAGAATCTTTTAAATAGCAAACAGCTTTACCGAAAATTTTTTGAACGGCGATTGTCCCGACAACAGTTATTTCACCCGCGCCCGAAGGATAATTTCCGTTGCTCAAAATAAATTCCAAACCTTGAGAGCAACAGCCAGCCGCATCGCGCACTATGCAAGCGTGAATTATTTGCGTCGGGTCGTCTATTGATATGTGATAAGTCGCGTATTCACCGCGCATTCTCATTGTTTTGCCAATAAAATTCGTCGGCTTATTTACCATATTAAAAACCGTCGAATAAACCATCGTCGAGCTCATTTTTGTTAAATCAATGTCAACGGCGGCGGCTTTTGTTAAATTTTGGCTCATAATTAGCGTAAAAATAAAAATCGCCGCAAAAAATTTTTTCATTAAAATCACCTCTAATCAATTTTCCAAGCGAACATCGCGCAAAATCGGATTGTCAATTTTTTGAATCGTGTACACATCGAACTTGCCAATCAAAGTAATTTCCGAATTATTCGGCGGATATTTCCCGTCGGCAAGCTCAAATTCCATGCCTTGCATACAACAAGCAGTCGCGTCCCAAATAACGCAAGCATGATGATATTCGTCTTTGGCGGGGTCGTGTGAAACAAAATAATTCCCGCGAATTTTTATGACTTTGCCGCGATATTCAGCAGGATTTTCTACCATATCAAAGACGGCAGAATAAACCATGTTAGCGTTGAGTTTTGTAAGGTCAACGTCGATTTTTTCGGCTTGCAAAACTTTTTCGGGCACGATTTTTTTTTCTTCGCCGCAACCGCAAAAAATAATCGACATAATCACAAGCGCGAATAAAAATTTTTTCATGACGCACTTCCGAATTCGTTAATTGCAAGGCAAATTCCAAATGCCAGCGCGTCAACCGCTACAATCGTTGAGCCAACCGGCGTCCCTGCCAATATCGAAGCGATTATCCCAGCGAACGCGCATATCACTGACAAAATCACCGAGCAAATTGTTACTGCGCGAAATGTTTTAAATAATTTCATTGCCGACAGCGCAGGGAAAATTATAAACGCCGAAATCAAAAGCGAGCCAACTAAATTCATTGACAGCACGATTATTATCGCGATAACCACAGAAATTATCAAGTTGTAAAAATCTACGTTTAATCCCGCCGCCCGTGCAAAGTCCTCGTCGAACGTTACCGCAAAAATTTTGTTATAAAAAATTATAAACGCCGCGACCATTAAAATTGATAAAATCACGCTCAAAAAAACTTCCTGCTCCGTCAAAGTCAATATCGAAGTCGAGCCGAAAAGCGTTGCGCACACATCGCCCGATAAATTCGACGACGCCGCGAAAATATTCATGATTAAATATCCAAATGCCAACGAGCCAACCGAAATCATCGCAATTACCGCGTCGCCTTTGATTTTTACTTTTTGTCCGCCGCGCAGAATTAAAATCGCGCAAATTATCGTTACCGGCAAAGTTAACAGCATTTTATTTGCGAAATTTAAAACCGTTGCCACGCAAAGTGCCCCAAATGCCACGTGCGCCAATCCGTCGCCAATCAAAGAAAATCTTTTTAAAACCAACGTCACGCCCAATAGCGACGAACACAGCGCGATTAAAACTCCGACAATCAGCGCGTGAATCACAAATGGATATTCCAAATAAAGTTCCAAAGTCTCAAGCATGATAAGCCTCGCTCGTTCCGAAAAAAATTTTTTTGCCCAAATGCAAGACGTGTGTTGAATATTTAATCGCCTCGTTGACGTCGTGCGAAATCATAATTATCGTCATGCCGCTCAAATGTAATTCGGAAATGATTTGATAAAAATCTGCAGAAGCTTTCGGGTCGAGGGCGGCTGTCGGTTCGTCTAAAAGTAAAATTTTTTTCGCCGCGCAGAGTGCCCTTGCCAATAAAACTCTTTGTTGCTGACCGCCGGAAAGTTCGCGAAAACATTTTTTATCCAACGCGGAAATTTTTAGCCGTTCCATGTTCTGCGCGGCTATTTTTTTGTCTTCGGACGAGTAAAACGGTAGAAATTTTTTTCGCGCAAGACAGCCCGATAAAATTATTTCTTCGACTGACGCGGGGAAATCTTTTTTTCGCGCAAGACAGCCCGATAAAATTATTTCTTCGACTGACGCGGGGAAGGTTTTTGCAAGTTCAGCAGAGTTTTAACGAGCGTGGACTTGCCCGCGCCATTTTCCCCAACAATACACAGGTAATCGCCCGCCTCGACAGTAAAACTTAAATTTTCAATGACGACTTGCGAACCGTAGCCCAGCGAAATGTTTTCGCACGAAATTAAATTCATTCCAACGCCTCTTTTAAGACTTCAAGATTTTATTCCATTATCGACAAAT
>CAMJKR010000108.1 GCA_946406415.1 uncultured Selenomonadales bacterium
CTAAAAGAAAACGAAATGCCCGCCGCGCTGATTTATTTTGAGGAACGGGTGCCAGTGCGTGATTGGCAGGAATTATTTTTTATCGCCGTCAAGTGTCTTTATGCCGAATTCCCCGAAACGATTAATAGTCTGTGTTCTACCGACCCAACGCGCAATCTTTTTTTGCGAACGAATACAATCGACATGCTTCGCCCGAAAAAAATCGCGCCAATAATTTACCTTGAGACGCAACGAACGCCCCAACAAATTATTAAGGCGATAAAATTAATTTTCAGCCGCGCAGACGTCCGCAACGCTCACATGAGCATTGAACTTTACGAGCCACTTTATCCGCAAAATTATTTAAATCCGCCGCCGAAACGTCAGCGCAATCAAAAACCTGTTCTGCATTTGAATCAGACGATTGAGGAAATGTTAGCGACTTTGGACGCAATGGAAAATTACGCGCCGAAAAAATCCAAAGTCATTTTGCCGCACGCGAGCAATTATGGACGAGTTGAGCCGCAAGTTTTCGGGAATTTATTTTTTGAACTGGAAGGCACGCGGCACGGTCCTTTTGCCAATGAAAAAAATCGTTATGTCGCGCTTATGCAGTGTCTTGCTGAACTTTATCCGTATCAAATTTTAAAAGAAGCGGGACACCACATTAACAGCGAGCACCGCCTAACTTTGATGAAAGGCTCAAGTTATTTATATTTCCGCGAGCCTGTTGAGTTGCCGAACAATTTATTTATTGATAAAGATTTTCCCGACCGCGTCCTTGTCGAAAATGAACGATATTATCTGGCGCGTTGCGGGCTTTACTTTGAAAGTGTGATGTTTGGTGGATAAAAATCCTTCCGCGCAGAGAATCGAATGGGTAGATTTCGCCAAAGGTCTTGTGATTATTCTCGTTGTGCTCGGTCACTCAATTCCTTTGTCAACGGATTTGAGCAAATTTATTTTTGTTTTTCATATGCCATTTTTCTTTGTTATAGCTGGTTTTCTACTCAATCTTGATAAGTGGGGGGGTAAAGCATTATAAAGATTTTGTATCAAAACGCGTCAAACGTTTATTCCTGCCATATTATATTGCGGAATTTTTATATTACCCGTTTTGGTTTATTGTTTGTTATAAGTTAGAATATTTGCGGTATATGTGGGGATGGACAAATGGAAATCCTATCTTCGCTTTTATAGCAATTTTTATCGGTAATGCTAATCCGGGTGGCGGTTTGATTTTGAATCAACTGTGGTTTTTGCCAGCGTTATTCATTGCGGAAATTATTTTTATCAAGCTGTTCAATCGTCTGAATAAACTTGGCGCAGATGTGTTTGTCCTTACGATTGTAAGTTGTTCTTTTTTGGGTATATTTATCGGGAAGATTCATGCTTTGCCATTAGGAATAGATATTGCATTAGCCGCGCAGATTTTTATATTGGTTGGCGTCTTGATTCGGAAATATGCTGTCGTTGACCGAATGAATTTAAAAATCTGTGTCGTACTTATGTTGCTACTTGTACTTTCATTTTCTTTGAATATACGCTTTGACATGAATTATCGAAACTATGGCGACTTGTTTTTAGCATACTCTGGAGCAATAGCAGGTACGTTAATCATCATGAAATTTTCTGTACTAATGAAGAACGGCAAAATTTTTTCGCTGATAAGTGATTGCGGACGACAAAGCATGATGATTCTGATTTTACATCAGTTATTTGCAGGTATTTTCTATGAGATAATTGCCGCGACGACAAATTTTCCGCCCAAAGAATTTTTAATAAATCCGATAATAGTTTTCAGTGCAACGACGTTAGGCGTCCTGATTCCGTTGTTTGTCGCTAAAAAATTCGGCAAACTTCCCGTGTTAAAATATTTCTGCGTATAAAAAAATATTTCCTGTAGCCGCTTGCTTATAGTTAACTTGATACTTTATAATAAAACGAAGTATTTTTAGGAGGCGGTGACAATGAAGCTCACACGCAGAAATTTTGTTAAGCTCGCAGGGATAGCCGGATTAGTCGGTTTGACAGGCAGCTTGACGGCTTGCGGCGACAGCATGGCAAGCACGGGAAGCATTGCGGAGGCAGATAAACTTCCGCCCGCCGATAAAGCCAAAGTTTACTTTTCCGAGAAAATAGACGCAGAACATCTCATTGCGCTTTATAATAAAATTAATTCAGATATAAGCGGCAAGGTCGGAATAAAAGTTCACACAGGCGAACCGAATGGACCAAATATTTTATCGCGCGATATGGTGCAAGCTTTCCAAGCCCAAATTCCAAACTCGGCAATTATTGAAACCAATACGCTTTACGGCGGCGCACGCTCGACGACTGAACGCCATAGAAGAACTATTAAAACTAACGGTTGGACTTTTTGTACTGTCGATATCCTCGACGAAGATGGCGACATTAATTTTCCTGTCAAAAAAGGTTTTCATCTCAGCGAAGTCGCTATGGGGGCGCACTTGAGCAATTATGATTCGCTTATCGCTTTGACGCATTTTAAAGGGCACGCAATGGGCGGTTTCGGCGGCTCACTCAAAAATATTGCAATCGGTTGCGCGTCGGGTAAAGTCGGCAAGGAACAAATTCACGGCAAAAATTGGGAAACAGGCAATGAATTCTTAGAACGCATGGTTGACAGCGGCAAGGCGATTTGCGACCATTTCGGCAGGAAAATTGTTTTTATAAACGTCCTGAATCGTCTTAGTGTCGATTGCGATTGCGCGGGCGCAGGTGCCGCCGCTCCCGTCATGCCCGATTTGGGGATTTTAGCCTCGACTGATATTCTTGCCGTCGATAAAGCCGCAATCGATATGATTTATAATTTCCCGGACGATCGCAAAAACGATTTAATCACGCGGATTGAAAGTCGCGGCGGGCGGCGTCAACTGTCCGCTATGGAAGAACTTCAAATGGGTACTCCTAATTACGAAATCATTTCTATTAACTAATTTTTTTCGGAGGAATTAAATGATTCACAAGTTTAAGCAGGGCGAAGATTATATTTTGCTGGACGTGAATAGCGGCGCGGTTCATTTAATTGACGAGCCGACGTTTAAAATCCTCGACGACTTCGACGGCACCAACGACGCGGAAATTTTATCAAAATATCCTACCGCTGATACCGCCGAAATTTTGAGCGAACTTCACGAGCTGATTGACGCGGGCGAACTTTTTGCACCGGATATTGACGTACCTCCGACGTTTGCAGCTCGTGGCGTCGTGAAAAGTTTATGTCTTATGGTTGCGCAAGATTGTAACCTGCGTTGTAAATATTGTTTTGGCGACGGCGGAACTTTTGGACACCGCGCTATTATGTCGGAAGAAATTGGGCGTGCGGCTGTCGATTTTATTATAAAGAATTCGGGCATTCGCAAGCACTGCGAGATAGATTTTTTTGGCGGCGAACCTCTGATTAATTTCCGCACGGTTAAAGCTGTCACCGAATACGTTAGACAACGCGAGCAAGAGACCGGCAAAATTTTTAAGTTGACGTTGACGACGAACGGCATTTTGCTTGATGAAAAAATTTCTGCGTGGCTTAACGAGAATAATATTTCGCTGGTGTTGAGTTTAGACGGGCGCAAGGAAGTTCATGACGCCATGAGACCTGACATTAGCGGGCGCGGCAGTTATGACCGTGTGCTGAAAAATTTTAAGCGATTTATCGACAGTCGCGGCGGAGAAAATTATTATCTGCGCGGCACCTACACGAAAAAAAATTTGGACTTCGCGACGGACGTTTTGAGCATACACGACGCGGGATTTGATATTATATCTGTTGAGCCGGTTGTATTAAAAGATTCGCCGCTTGCCTTGACGCAAGAGGACTTGCCGAGAATTTGCGAAGAGTACGACCGCTTGACCGAAGCTTATCTGGAGCGTCGACGCGAGGGGCGCGGATTTTTTTTCTTCCACTTTAACGTTGACTTATCTAATGGACCTTGCGTCGCGAAAAGATTGGCGGGTTGCGGCGCGGGGCATGAATATTTTGCTGTAGCTGAGAACGGGGATTTATATCCGTGTCATCAATTCGTTGGGCGCGAACGATACAAGTTGGGAAATATTTTTGACGGCGTGGAAAAATCTGCGCGGCATTGGCTGAAATATTTTCGAGAGTCGCACGTATTGAATAAGCCCAAATGCCGTGATTGTTGGGCGAAATTTTTTTGCAGTGGCGGCTGTCATGCCAACGCCGATTTATTTCACGGCGACATTCGCGAACCTTACGAGGTCGGTTGCGAGATTCAGAAGAAAAGATTGGAGTGCGCCATTTACATTCAAGCCAAGCTTGCCGAATAAAAAAGCCTTCCGCATTCGGAGGGCGATTTTTTTACGGCGACTCATACCAACGCCGATTTATTTCATGGCGACATTCGCGAACCTTACGAGGTCGGTTGCGAAATTCAAAAGAAAAGATTGGAGTGCGCCATATACATTCAAGCCAAGCTTGCCGAATAAAAAAAGCCTTCCTCATTCGGAGGGCGATTTTTTTTGTCCCATAAAATCATTTCGACAGCGGTTTAGTTTTTTGATAAAATACAGAAAAATTTTTGGGAGGCAGTAATCATGAAGCAAATATTTTTAATGTTGCTCGCGTTGATGATTTTTACCTCAACGGCGTCCGCGCAGGGCAAGAAAATTATATATGTACCGATTGATAATCGTCCGTGCAATTTATTTCAAGTGTTGCAAGTGGCTGATAAACTCGACTACGAAATTTTAACGCCGCCGGAAGAAATTCTAGGCTCCAAAAATTTCAACGGCGACCCCGATAAACTTTGGACTTGGTTAAACGAAAATGCACCCGCCGCAGATTATGCCGTTCTGTCAACTGATGCTTTGCTTTATGGCAGTTTGGTTGGCTCGCGTGTTCAAGAACTTAATCCGCCGGAAATTATGGAGCGTGCTCAACGATTTAAAACTTTCGACGAAAAATTTCCTTACGTGACGATTTACGCTTTTGGAACGATTATGCGCACGCCGCGTACCGTAGCTTATAAAACGGAACCGGAATATTACGCCACGCACGGCGCGAAAATTTTTCAATATACCGCGCTCCTCGATAAGCAAGAGATGAATAAAATTTCGCGTAAAGAGCAACGGCAACTTAAAGAATTGGAAATGCAAATTCCAAAAGAATATCTCGACGATTGGTTTGAACGTCGCAATGAAAATTTCGACGCCAATAAATATCTGATTGAGTTGACGCGGCAAGGTGTCTTTGAATATTTTCTGCTCGGTTGCGATGACAGCGCGATTTACTCTCAAACGCACCGCGAAAGCCGTAAACTTACAGAGTTGGCAAGCGATATGGGTAAAACTGTCGTGCAAATTACCTCTGGCGCAGATGAACTCGGCATGTTGATGATTGCCCGCGCCATTAACGAGGACATGAATTATCGCCCGTTCGTTTCCGTCGAATACAACACCGGCAAAGGCGCAGAAACTTTTCCGACTTACTGCAACGAGCCGATTGGCGTTTCGATTGACGCGGCGATTATTGCGGCGGGCGGATTTAAAATTCCCGCCCACGAACGCGCCGACCTCGTGCTTGCCGTCAACACTCTCAAAAACGGTAAAACTTACGAGGCAAGCAATCCCAAGAAAAATAAACTTAAACTGCGCGGCGACTTAAAACCGTTCATGACGCTTGTTAAAAATTTTATGGCTAAAGATTATCCCGTTGCCATTGCAGACATTTCCTTTGCCAATGGTGCTGACAGGGCTTTAATGAATCAGCTTAAGGAAAATGATTTGCAATTCAAGATTCGGGCTTATGGCGGCTGGAACACCGCGACGAATTCAAGCGGCTTTTTAATTGGCGCGGGCGTCCTTACCAAATTTATGAGCGACAAGGACATTGCCGAACTTTTAATCACGCGCTATCTTGACGACTGGGCTTATCAAGCAAACGTCCGCGCAGAAGTTACTGCAGAGTGCTACAGATTAGGTATCAATCCTTACAAACTCGACGATGTGATTGCTCAAATGGACGCGCTGACAACCGATAAGATAACCGCCTTTGCCGCCGAAAATTTACTTGTGCCGCGCAAATGGAGCCTTGAAAATTTAAAAGTTAATCTGCCGTGGTTCAGAGTTTTTGAATGCAACCCGCGCTTTAACTTGGTTGGGAGAGATTAAGATATGACGAAAAAAATTAAGAAGACGAACGCCGCCCGAATCCTAGACGGGCTGGGCATTGCTTACGAGATAAAAACTTATGCCGTTGACGAAAACGATTTATCAGCGGTGCACGTCGCGCAAATTAGCGGGCTTGATATTAAAATGATTTTTAAAACGTTGGTGGCTCGCGGCGACAAGTCCGGCGTGATTATGGCGGTTATTGGCGGCGGCGACGAACTCAACTTAAAGGCATTGGCTAAGGCTAGCGGAAATAAATCCGTCGAAATGATTGCGTTGAAAGAACTTTTGCCACTTACAGGTTACGTTCGTGGAGGTTGCTCGCCGCTCGGTGCGAAGAAAAATTATCCCGTGTACTTAGACGCCCGCGCCTTGACGTTGGAAAAAATTTCGATAAGCGCAGGTCAACGCGGTATGCAAATTGTTCTCGCGCCGCAAGATTTAGTTAAAGCTGTAAATGCAACGGTTGCTGAACTCGTACAATGATAGAATGGTTGAAGAAATTTTTCCGCCAAAACCTAAGCGAAATTATCGGCGCGTATTTTGACGGAGAAAAAATTTTTGTCGTGCGTCTGACTAAAAAATTTGAGACGGTTGAAGTTGACGCGGACAGCGCAGAGCCTGAACGGCTTGCTGAAAAAATTTCGCTCGTGTGCATTCAAAAGGGCTGGAAAACTTCAACGGTCGGCTTTTGCCTTCAAGCTGAGGACGCTGTAACTTTTCAAACAGAAGTCGGCAACATTCCGGCAAAAGAAATTCCCGCGCTCGTCAAAAGTTGGGCAGTTGCGCAAGCGGGCGCAGAGGCGGCGTTTTCGTTTACTAAAGTCGGCGAGGAAATTTGGATGGAAACTTTGCCGCGTGCTAAGGTTGAGGATTTCCGCAAAGCGTTTAAAAAATTTAACATGAACCTGCGCGGCTTGTCAGTTATGCCCGTCGATATGTTGGCAAAAGTTCACCCTTACGACCGAACAGAATTTATAACAGAAATTATCCGCAACAAAAAAGCCCCGAATCTTTTATCGTCGCGGGGCGGCGTGTGGAATTGGAAAAAAATTTCGCTGGCAGTAGCGGCAATTTTTTTAATCGGCTTGCTTATCGGTTCAGCAAAACTTTTATTCGATTATCATGAGGCTTCCGCTAAACTCAATGCGGCGAAAACTTCAATCGAAGAATTGCACGCCGA
>CAMJKR010000109.1 GCA_946406415.1 uncultured Selenomonadales bacterium
TTAACTACCATTGACGACGCCGCACGCCATTTGAACACGATTAATTATGAGGTAACTTGCTTGGTATCTGCGCGGGTGTCGAGAATTTTCAAAAAATATTCCTAACCTTCGCGAAAAATTTTGCTTTCCATAATCTGAATTTAAATTCCGTTAAGCCGAAGCGCGGCTTGCGAATGTGCACGCGATAAAGTTCATAAGGATTCGTTTCTAAAGTATTCAAGCCCGCCTCGCCGGTGACTGCCGTCAAATAATTTTCCTCGTGCAAAATTTTTTCTATATCGCCATTGAATGCGCCGTTCGGATAAGACAAGCTGTAAATCGTTTGCAAGCCGCTCCACTCCAGAAAAATTTTCGAGTCGCGAATTTGATTAAGACGGGTTGTCGCGTCCAATGAAGTAAGCGGCAAATGGTCGGCGGTATGTGAACCGATTTCAATTCCGCGCCGTTGCATGTCCTTAAGCTCGTCAAGCTTGAGGTAATTTTTTTTGCCCACTTCATTGGTTATCACGTAAACAACAGCCGTCATGCCGTGCGCCTCCAAAATCGGCAACATTTCTTTATAATTATCCGCGTAGCCGTCGTCGAAGGTTAAAATAATCGGCTTATCGGGCAATGCCCCTTTGCCGTGCACGACACGCATAAAATCTTGCAAAGTTATCGTGGTGTAGCCTTCCGCTTGCAGATAATCCAACTGCGCGGCAAATTCGGCGGGCGGCACGTTATAAACTTCAAAGTCCGGGTCAAGTACCTCGTCGGTGACCTGATGATATTCCAAAATCGGGAAGCCTTCCGGCTCCGGCAACAGAAAAATTATCGCGGCAATGATTGCACTCAAAATGAAAATTGCTCCGCCGAAAATTCGCAATTCAATCACCTCCGCAAGCATTTTATCACGCCGGAAAAATTTTTACAAAAAAAACCCGCCACATTGACGGGATTTTAGCTGTTAGCTTCTAGCTTTTATCTGTTAGATTATTTTTTGCTGCTGTATGTTATGAGATTATCTTTTTTGGTTAGGCTCGTTAAGTCCGAAGAGTAATTAAGCTCGGCTACGGAATAAGATTTATTTTTAACCAGCGAACTGAGATTATCGGTCGTCACGAAATTATTATCGTCATCGAACCACAGCGGAGAAACTTTTGCCGAAAAAGTTTTCGAGGTTGTCTTGCCCTTTGCGGTGATATAGTTAATCGTCTTGCCGACGGCGTCCTTTAAAGTCAACGTATTTTTCCCGACGCTAACGACAACATCATCGCCGCTCTTTTTGGAAGAGGACTTGCCCGCCGTGATTTGAACCGTGTCGCCGTCGTTAAAGCCAACAACCGTATCTTTGCCGTCGCCCGTGCCGAATTGGTAGACGATATGTTTACCGCCGTTGTTGTTAATGCTGTCGTTGCCGGTGCCGCCCGCAATGGTTGCGTGGTCGCCCTCGTTGTGAATTGTGTCATTGCCCGCCGCGCCGAAAAGGTAAGCGTTGACGCCTTCATTGTAGAGATAATCTTTGCCCGTGCCGCCGTCAAGACTGTCCGCCGCGCCGCATGAATAAATTGTATCGTTGTTGTTGCCGCCGGACAAATAGCTGAAGTCGCCAAAGTTCATAATCTCATCATTGCCCGATTCGCCGAAGATTTTAGAAGAATCGCCCATGTTATAGAAAGAATCGGCACCCGCGCCGCCCAAAACTGTAACCGATTCGGCAGAGTTTTCAAATGAGTCGTTGCCTTTGTCGAGAGAAATATAAGAACCTTCGCCCTCGTTGTTGACGTAATCATTATCTGCGCCGCCGAAAACGCTAACATCCGAGCCGCTGTTGACAATCGAGTCCGCGCCTTTTTCTCCGTAAATTATAGCAAGGTTAGCTTCGTTTTCTATGCTATCGTTACCGTCGCCGCCTGCAAGTTGCGCTCCGTAGCCGCTGACGTTGGCAATACCTTTTTTGTCAATTCCGGGCATTTCAACTTCAATCGTTGCCATACCGTTAAAAATATAATCGTCGCCCGCGTCGCCGTAAACTTTTGCCCTGAGACCGTAATTAGTTATGAGGTCGTCGTCATCTTCGCCGAAAATTTGCGCCTTTGTCGCGTAGTTGATTAAGAGGTCTTCGCCCGCGCCGCCGAAAATGCTTGAGCTGTTGCCGCCTGTAAGGTCCGCGCGGTAAGCGTTCATTGTCGAATTGCCCATTCCGACTACAACAATTTCATCATCGGCAGCAAATGTACCCGTCTCAAAAATCGTCGAGCTAACTACGTTAAGCGTTTCATAGTACGAAACGCCGTTGAGTATATTATCGGCACCCGCGCCGCCACTGATAGAAGATTTCGCGCCAAAGTTGACAATTTCATCATTGCCCGTGCCGCCGTCTATCGTAACTTTTTTGCCAGAACTTTCAACGGAGTCATTGCCCGTGCCGCCCATTATCGAAACTTGCGAGCCGTCGTTAGTTATTGTGTCTTTGCCGCCGCCGCCGTTTATTGACACCTTCGCGGAGTAATTCTTGACGATGTCTGCTTTAGCACCGGCCGTTATGTAAACTTTCGAGCCGCTGTTGGTAATGGTATCTTCGCCCGCGCCGCCCTTCATCGTGACGGTATTCCAATAGTTCGTTATAAAGCCGTCATCGGAGCCTGTCGAAACGGTTTTGCGGTAAGTGTCGTAGTCGAAAGCAGTATCAGCCGCCGCCTGTTTTGCAAAGTAGCGCATGAAAACATAGCCGCCCGAATAAGCTTCGCTAACTGTCTCGGTAAAAGTCGAATCCAAAACCTTATCTAAAGTGTCAGGGTCTTGAACGCAGGAGATAATTTGATTATATCGCTCATCGTCGACGCCGTGAATCAATTCGGCAGTGCCGCCTTCAGCCAAAAAGATAGGGAGGTCGTTAAAATATTTGAGATTGGGAGCCATAAGCCCGTGAACAAGTTCGTGCACTAAAGTTCTGTCCAAATTATATGTAGCTGTTGTGCCGTGCCGATCAGAGGATTTCATATTCTTAAAACTAGCCACGTTAACAGCCAGTTCGCGGTCTTCAAAAGCCTCAGCGTTGTCCGAATCGTACGAGACATAAGCCAAAGTTGAGCTGGTCTCGTCGTCAAAGAATTTCAATCTGAGGCGGGAATTATTCGCGCCGTCAAAGGTTAGCCCGTAGCTTTCCTCAATCAAGGCAAGCGAATCGCGAATCCACCAGCTGTAGAGTCCTCTAACAATATATTGTTGGTCGGAAGTGAGTTTGCTTTTATCGGGGATGCCGTAAATTGTCAAACCGTTGACGGTAAACGACGTACCTTCGGGATAGCGCGCCTTGCCTTTCGAGGGAATGACAGTTGTAGCTGTTTTTTCAGTGCCGCCCGCGTCCGAACCCGAAATTGCGCCCGTGTCCGCGTTGTCGAGAATGATACCGCATTTTTCCACCAGGAACCTATGCCAGTTCTTGGCGGCTTTGAGGTCGTCCATGAATTTTGTTTTGACTTCCTGATAGTTCGCGAAATCAGAGCTTGCTTGAACTGCCTCATCGAGTGCGGCGCGTCCGCTTTGCTCGGTATTCTTCAAGCTCTGCATGAAATTGTAAATTACTTCTTGTTGTGTCATAACATGACCTCCTAATTTAAACTGCTTACCCATTATACCACAAAAAATCCTCCGCAACATCGACGGTAGATAAAATATTTCGACACGTTGACGCGGAATATTTATTTGATAAAATATTTCTAAAAAATTTTGCAAGGAAGATTCGAGTTGAACATTTTTTTACTTTTGGCAATCGCGTTGGCGATAATCATTGTGCTGTTGCGATTTAAAATTCCAATCGGCGTGTGCATGTTAGCGAGTGGAATTTTTATTTGGCTTGTACGTTCGGCAAGCCCCATTTCTTTAGCGCAAGCTTTTTACGAGACGTTCACGCTGTCGAGGACTTACGATATAATTTTCGCACTGTATTTCGTGATGTGTTTAGAAATTGAGTTGCGCTTAAGCGGTTCGCTAACGGACATGGTTAAAGCGTTGCGGCGCACTTTTTCTAACGTGAAAATTTTATTGGCGGCAATGCCGGCGTTCTTAGGACTTTTGCCGAGCGTGGGCGGAGCGAGATTTTCCGCGCCGATTGTCGAAGAGCTAAGCACGAGCATAAAACTTTCACCCGAACACAAAGCGGCGATAAATTTTTGGTTCCGTCACCTGTTCGAGTTTTCAAGCCCGATAATTCCAGGAATGATTATGGCATGTTCAATCGCGGGCGTGACGTTCGGCGAATTCATCAGCCATTTATGCTGGGTGACGATTTTGGCAATCGCGGTCGGCTGGTTGATTTTGATTCGTCCAATAAAAATTCCCGCCGCGCAGAAAATTTCAGAGACAGCGGCGGAAATTCGTCACGAACGCAACGGATTATTGCTGGCGTTGTTACCGGTTGCGGCGGTTTTTATGGTCGTAGTTTTTTTCAAGCTCAACGCCTCGATAGCAACGGGCGCGGTCGTAGCGGCGTGGGTTTTCGTATTGGCGGCAGTCGGGCGGCGCGTCGGCGTTAAAGAAATTTTTCTCGGCGCATTCGATTTAAAAATGACGCTCAACATTTGCTGTATCCTCTACTTTATCCAAATTCTCTCCGTAACTGAAGTTTTAGGCGAAATCGTCGCGGCGTTTCAAGCGTCGCCTTTGCCAATCCCCGTGATAATCGCTTGCGTGTCATTGATAATCGGAATTTTAACGGGCATGAGTCAAGGGCACGTCGCAATAGTTATGCCAATAGTTGCGGCTATGGGCACGGGCGATTTAAATTTGGCGGGCGTGGCAATGGCGTTCGGCGTGGCGGGGCAAATGCTTACTCCAACGCACGTTTGCTTAATTGTCACGATTGATTATTTCAAGGCGGACTTATTCAAAACTTTAAAGCCCGTCTTGCTCGCCGAAATTATTTTGCTGACGATTTTTAGCGTTTACACGTGGCTTACATGGTAAAAATTTCCTACTCAAATTTTAAATTGTAAGCCGTCGCGTAGACAACATTTTTATTCCGCTCCCAAATTGTGTTGAAATTTCGTTGCGGCACAGGATTTATGTATTCGCCGTTTTCAGCTCCAATTTCAATCGTAATGCTCGGAACGCCCAATTTATAAACCGCCCAATCTTTATAGCCCGCCGCGTCAACTGTAGTATAATCGTCTTCAAGATAATAACCCGTTGTGCGCGAAATTTCGTTGGCAAATTTTTCGGACTCCTCAAGAACACTGCCGCTTTGTTTGTAGTACCAATAAATCAACGCTCCGCAAGTGTGATAACTTATCGCCCGCTTGATATGATAATCTTGCGTCAAACGAATCAAGGCGGCGGCTTCCGGTTCAGAGCCAGGATAACTTCCCTTGTAACGTTCAGAGCCGGGATAAGGTTCGCCAACGAATTCATACCAGCCCGCGTCAAAATTTCTGTTCAAGTCCACGCCGTTTGCATTAGCTTTCCACTGCTCGAAATCGTTCGTCATCGCCGCAACTTTATCGCGTATCGACAGATTTTTAATGCCGTCCAAGCCGAATTGACTTATCGCCACGCCGTCGGGATTGCTATTGGGTACGAAATGAATCGTAAGCCCTTGCAAAAGTTCAGCGGCGGATATGCCCCGATAAGTGTCGCCGTTGCCGTTGATAGCAGCAAGACTTTCACAAAGCTGGCGCATAACAACTTGCGTCGTAATATATTCGCGGGCGTGCATTGCTCCGAAAATTAAAATTTGCTTGTCGCCGTTCAAATCGCCCAAAACAATGTCGACGACTTCCCGACCGTCCGGCGTATCACACAGCTTTAAAATTTGAATTTGCGTCGGATAATCTGTTCGCAAAATTTCCACGTCGTGCAAAAAATTTTCGTAAGAATATTTGTTAGGGCTTGAGTAAACGATTAAATCTTGACGAGAAAAATTTTTCGTGTCGACGGCTAAAATTTTTTCAGGTTCAGTCGCACCCTCTGACATGCAACCTAAGCAAAAAAAAATTGCCGTAAAACTTGCGGCAAAAATAATTTTAATCGTATTCAATTCAAATCATCTCCAATGTCATTCTTTAACATATTTGATATACGCATCCAAAACGAAACCGTGCATACCGTTATATTCCGCTTCCAAGAAACCGTCGCTGTAAGAATTTCTGTAAATCCAAACCCATTCGCCCAGCGGGATTGTCGTGACGCGCGGAGCTTCAGTTGAACGATAACTGCGCAACGAAATCCACTCTCTGCAGTTGACCACGACGCCCCAATACGCTTCTGCACGGTTAATTTGCCCGCCGACAATTAGCAAAGTCGCCGCCAACAGAAACGTCGCTAAAACTTTTTTAAACATGTTAACCGCCTCCTTTAATAGGAAGTATAATTGTTTTTTTTTTTGTCAATTCGTCGCGAGGTATTTGCGTAAAAAAAAATTCCCCGCCGAATCAGCAGGGAAAAATTTTCAACGGCTACTTACAAGCAACAAAAAACGCCGCCCGTTTTGGACGACGTTTAAATTTTTTTATCGTTCGTAATCAATCTTGTTTATCGAGAAGTTCAATTCTGCCGCTTCTGGGGTGGAACATCAGCCCGTGAATTTTAACATCTTTCGAGATAAACGGGTTTTCGCGCAACTGTTTAACAACCGAATCAGCAGGGAAAAATTTTTCAACGGCTACTTACAAGCAACAAAAAACGCCGCCCGTTTTTGGACGACGTTTAAATTTTTTATCGTTCGTAATCAATCTTGTTTATCGAGAAGTTCAATTCTGCCGCTTCTGGGGTGGAACATCAGCCCATGAATTTTAACATCTTTTGGGATAAGCGGGTTTTCGCGCAGTTGTTTAACGACCTTCATGACGTTTTCTTCGGGCTTCTGGAAACTGTCAGTCCACTCGACAAGTTCTTTCTCGACCATTTTAATTGCGTCGGGGGAAATGCCGCGTTCCAACATACCGGTTGTCAAGCTCTTAGACGTGGTTTTAGCCATGCCGCATTCGTGGTGCCCGATAATCGCGACTTCTTGAACGCCGAGTTCGTAAATGCAAACCAGCAGACTGCGAACCGTCGTATCGAAAACGCCATTTAAGCAGTTGCCGACGGTTTTAATAACTTTTGCGTCGCCGCGCTTAATTCCGAGTGCCGGCTCCAAAAAGTTAACGAGACGCGTATCCATGCATGTGACGATCGCCAAATGTTTCTTCGGCAGTTTGCTATCGTGATGGTCTTCGTGCTCGTAAGCTTTGTACTCTTCCGGCAGATTCGCGCAGAACTTTTCATTAGTCTGAAGTATTTCCTCAATAACCGACATTAAATTACC
>CAMJKR010000110.1 GCA_946406415.1 uncultured Selenomonadales bacterium
CGCCTGACGTCTGCATTGACAGAGGAATGCCGTTTGTATCTCAAATTATTTCTTCCAACGTGATATTTCTTTCTCCGGAAAGGGTGTCGCGTATTTTTTTTGAACGCAATATCCGAATCAAAATGTATTTGCAACCTAAATTTTTGCCTTCCGTAGCAAATTTATCAAAGTCCACGTCTGAAATTTTTTTCTCGTTGAACTTTATGCTTTGAACAGGCGCGAACGTCAAGTTGCTGAAATTATTCCTCAAGCTGTCGTCCAGCGCGTTCACAATTAATTTCTCGTCGTCGGATTTAAAATCGCCTTTAACTAAAAAAATTGGCGCAACGTAAATCGGCGTGGCAATTTTATCAGTATTTTCGTAGCGTAAAGTTCCGCCCGCCTTTAAATAATCGCGAATCGCGCAATCCAAATACACCGCCATTTTATGTTCCATATGGTCGCTACTTGAACTCTGTTTATATTCCAAAGTTTCGCCGAATTGAACGTAGCCGAGCGCACGCAACGACCTTTTTACAACATCGCCGCGTAAAATCACGCGAGTTAAGTCGATTTTGTCAGCATAATTTTTGGCAAGCATACGCGAACCCACTGCCGGCGCACCAAACGTTATAGCTTTTAAATTTTTAGTCGACATTCCCGAATCAGTCAGCCGAATCGCCGCAATCGTCGCAACTGAACCGCCTAAGCTGTGCCCAGTCAAGTAAATTATTTCGTTCGGATTGTTCGCAACAGAATTTTTAAGGCGTTCGGCAAGCCCGTCGCTCAAAACCACGTCAGCATAATCGCGAAAACCTCTGTGCACGAAAATTTTATCGCGAATATTTTTTTCATACGGATTGAGCGTCGTGTTGTCGTTTAGGTGAACTCGCCCAACGCGGAAATTAACTTCGACGTCCTTTAAATTTTCCGTTCCGGCGATTGCCAGCACTTTAACATTATTTTTGCTCACAAGATAAGCTCTTGCATAGGCGCGATTATTTTTCTGCGAAATTTTTTCAATCGTCCAGCCGCGTTCGTTTAGCATTGAGCGCATAAGATAACTTTCGTCGTCGCTGTAAGCTCCCATTGAACAAATCGCACACACGAGCCTAATTTCCGCCGTTTCGAGTTCATTTGCCGCGCAAGTCGACACGTTCAGCAAACAAAGCAACGCAAGCAAAAACTTTTTCATTTGTCCAGCTGCTCTTCGACAACTTCGACGCCGTGTTTAATGCAATCGGGGCACGAGCAAATCATTTTCCCAGTATCGACGCCTTTAAGTTCACGGCAAATCAATGCGCCGCTCTTTTCGCGAAAACTGTTCAGCATAGCTTTGGAAATTTTCATCGTCAGCGGCTTAGACTTTGGCGAAATTAAATTGCCCGTGCTGTTTTTCAAGCCCGCGATTAAAAGTCCGCCCGTTAACGCGCCGCAAACGCCGTCCATAGTCCCCATACCCGCGCCAAAACCTTCCGTAGCTTTGAATAAAATTTCCTTAGGCACGTCAACCAAGTCCGCGCAGGCGACCGCAACCGATTGCGAACAGCTATAACCTTTGCGGTGCAATTCATCTGCTAATTGTACTCTCTCGCTCATGTCAAACTCTCCTTTTTATGCAAAAAAGCTTTTAATCTTATCGATAATCAAACGGAAGAATGATTTTTGCTCAACGTCAACCGTCGTGACAACATCAACAGACGCCGCCTCCCTTCCGTCGGGTAAAACCACACGAAATTTGCTAATCGTCTCACCAGAAGTTATCGGCAAAGTTTTAACGACTTCGCCCGATTTAATCAAACATTGGGAAGAAACACTCTCCTTTTATGCAAAAAAGCTTTTAATCTTATCGATAATCAAACGGAAGAATGATTTTTGCTCAACGTCAACCGTCGTGACAACATCAACAGACGCCGCCTCCCTTCCGTCGGGTAAAACCACGCGAATTTTGCCAATCGTCTCACCAGAAGTTATTGGCGCGGTCAAAGCGTCGGGCAAATCGTAAACAATTTCGTAAGCGTTATCATCGCCCTCGAAAACCGGCATAATAATTTCGCCGGCGGTTTTAACTTGCATAGATTTGCGCCGTCCGGAAATTATCGGCAGAGTTTTAACGACTTCGCCCGATTTAATCAAGCTTTGCGACGACACGCGCCCAAAACCGTAGTCAAGCAAGAAAATTGAATCGTTCCAAATATAAAGACTGTCCAAAACGACCGCGATTAATTGAACGCCGTTTTGTTTAGCGGAAGAGACTAGACAACGCCCCGCCGCGTCGGTGTAGCCGGTTTTAATTCCATTTGCGCCGCGATAAAGCCACAACATTTGATTTTCGTTGCGCAAAAGTTTAGTCTCGTCGTGAATCCAGTTGAAAGAAATTTCTTTAGTGGAGCAAATTTCCTCAAAGTGCGGAACTGTAAAACCGTGCGCCGCCATAATTGCCAAATCGCGGGCTGTGGTGTAGTGATTCGGATCGGGCAAGCCGTTCGCGTTGGTAAAATTGGTATTAAGCGCGCCCCACTCGTGAGCGTAGGCAGTCATTTTAGCGGCGAAGTCGGGAACGGTGCCGCCGCAGTGTTCAGCAATGGCAATCGCGCCGTCGTTGCCGGAAATTAACATCATACCGTAAAGCAATTCGCCGAGCGGAATTTTTTCGCCGACATCGAGCCACAAAGTCGAACCTTCCGCATTATACGCGCCGGAACCGACAGTAACAATTTCATCGAGCTTGTTATTTTTTAGCGCGGTGATTAGCGTCATCATCTTTGTAGTACTTGCGGGGAACATGCGTTGGTCGGGATTGCGTTCGTAGAGAACATGTCCGGTTGAAGCCTCAATCACGATAGCCGCCGTTGCAGTGACGTTAGGCAGGGCGTCATCGGGCGCAACGGGTCGCGTATTTTGAATCGGTGTGACTGAATAGCCAGGATTTAGTCCGGAATTTTCGGAAGTTAAAGTTTGCATGGGACGAGCAATTTCGCCACGCGGAGCCTCTTCGAGCCGCATAAGTTCGGAAGCGGGCATTCTTCCTTCCGGAGCCGCCTCAACGCTAATAAAAATCGTTGCGAGTACAGTTAACGTCGCACAAAATTTTTTCAAGTTCAAGTTTATCTCTCCTTAGCAAGGAAATTCTGCTTGATTATAAATTTGTAGCGGCATAATGTCAAAAAAAATTGCTGTCGCCGTTAAGCTGACAGCTTGCAAAAAAATTATCGCCCGTGTTTAGCGAGTCGCTGTAAATATTTTCCGTAATCGTTTTTGAGTAGCGGTTCAGCGAGTTTTAAAAGTTGTGCCTCGTCAATGTAGCCCATGCGGTAGGCAATTTCCTCAATGCAAGAAATTTTCAAGCCTTGCCGCGTCTGAATTGTATGTACGAAGGATCCGGCTTGCAAAAGTGATTCGTGCGTTCCGGTATCGAGCCAAGCATAACCGCGCCGCATTTTTTCCACGCGCAACGAGCCGCGTTCCAAATAAACTTTATTAACGTCGGTAATTTCGAGTTCGCCGCGAGCGGAAGGCTTAATAGATTTGGCAACGTCGACAATATTTTTATCGTAGAAGTAAAGACCGGTGACGGCATAATTTGAGCGCGGTTCTTTAGGTTTTTCCTCTAAGCTGACAGCTTGCCCCGTTTGGCGATTGAATTCGACGACGCCATAATTTTGCGGGTCGTTTACGTAATAGGCGAAAACCGTTGCGCCCTCGTCGTGTGAAGCCGCACGCTGAACCAACTTTGCAAAGTCCGAGCCGTAAAAAATATTATCGCCCAAAACCAGTGCACAGCCTTGCCCGTCGATAAATTCTTCGCCGATTAAAAATGCTTGCGCTAAACCTTCCGGCTTAGGTTGCACGGCGTAGGAAATTTTCAAGCCGAGTTGTTCTCCGTTGCCGAGCAATGCCTGGAATAAATGACTGTCCTGCGGCGTCGTGATGATTAAAATTTCGCGAATGCCAGCTAACATCAGCGTTGACAGCGGATAATAAATCATCGGCTTATCGAAAACGGGCATGAGTTGCTTTGAAACGACTTCTGTTAGCGGATAAAGGCGCGTACCGGAGCCGCCCGCCAAAATTATTCCCTTGTTTATCATAAGTTTACCTCCTTAGCTCCGATTTTCCAGCGCAACGAGTTTATCTGCGCCGTAACGTTTACGCAAAGTCGGCTTTTCAATTTTACCGGTGGCATTGCGCGGCACGTCAGCGAAAATAATTTTCTTAGGACGTTTATAGCGCGGCAAGTCGAGGCAGAAGTTATTAATTTCCTCTTCAGTGCACTCGACGCCAGGTTGAAGTTCGATAATCGCGGCAGAAATTTCGCCAAGTCGCCTGTCAGGCAAGCCGATAACTGCCACGTCCTTAATCTTGTCGAACTTGTGCAGGAAGTCTTCAATTTGCACGGGATAAATATTTTCGCCGCCCATAACGATAACATCTTTTTTCCTGTCGACGAGGAAATAAAAGCCGTCCTCGTCTTGCATAGCCATATCGCCCGTCAAAAGCCAGCCGTCCCTTAAAACGTCCGCCGTTGCTTTCGGGTCGTTATAGTAGCACGTCATCAAGCCGGGACCTTTAACGCACAATTCGCCGACATCACCCTTTGAAACTTCCGCGCCGTGTTCGTCAACAATTTTGCATTCCCAACGGTAACCGGGCACGCCGATTGCTCCGACTTTAGAAATATTTTCTAAGCCCAAATGCACGCAACCAGGTCCGGTTGATTCGCTTAAGCCGTAATTAGTATCGTAGTCATGATTCGGGAAATATTTTTTCCAGCGACGAATTAAACTGGGCGGAACAGGTTGTGCGCCGATATGCATTAGCCGCCATTGGTCAAGCTTATAATCCTCAAGCTTAATGTCGCCTCTGTCGAGCGCGTCAACAATATCTTGCGCCCAAGGAACTAAAAGCCAGACGATTGTGCATTGCTCTTTGCTAACCGCGTCCAAAATTATTTCGGGCTTCGTTCCCTTAAGCAAAACAGCTTTTGAACCTGCAACGAGACTTCCCATCCAATGAAATTTTGCGCCCGTGTGATAAAGCGGCGGTATGCAAAGAAAATTATCTTGACGACTGGTTAAATGGTGTTTTTGCTCCATCTGCGCGGCTTGCGTCAAACTTTGGTGCTTATGAAGAATTGCTTTAGGAAAACCCGTTGTCCCCGACGAAAAATAAATCGCGCCGAAGTCATCTTCCGTAATCCCGCCGACCATAGGCTTAATACTTGAGCAATCGTCAACCATTATGTGATAACTTTCAGCAAAGCTCGGACAGTTGTCGCCGACGTAAATCAATAACCGACCTTTGCTAAGGCGTTCGGCGTTGGTTTCAATGCGCCCAATAAATTCGGAACCAAAAATTATAACGTCGACTTCGGCCAGCTCCGCGCAGTAGAGAATTTCGGCGGCGTCGTAGCGAAAATTAAACGGAACAGCAATCGCACCGGTTTTGAGCACGCCAAAATAAATCGGCAACCACTCCAAGCAGTTGTACATGAGAATTGCAACTTTATCGCCCTTGCGAACGCCGCGTTCGATTAAAAGATTTGCGCAACGATTAGCCTTTTCATCGAAAACGCGCCACGTTATTTCCCGACGATACGGCGCAAAAGAATTCGACTCAATCAAGCTGAACTCTTTCCAACTCATGCGCCGAGCGTCGGCAACAGTAGGATTTAATTCCACAAGCGCAATCTCGTCGCCGTAAAGTGCCGCATTGCGCTCCAAATATTCCATTACCGGCATAAATTTTTTCCACCTCTAAAATATTTTATAAACTTACTGCATTTAAATATAGCACGTACAAAATATATTGGCAATAACAGGACGTAGCCTTACATATTAGCGTTGGCTCGTTTGCTAGCTAAAATATTTTCCACAGCTTCAAAAACCAAATTTTTATCCAATTCGTCGGCTTTAAGGCGTGCGGCTTTGAATGCGGCGTTCAACATGGCGTTTGAAATATCAGAGCCGGATATCCCGTCAAATTTTTTAGCCAACTCGTCAAAGTCCAGGTTATTTGGCACTTCAAGCGGCGTGTACATGCGCCAAAGTTTTTTTCTGCAATTTTCATCGGGCAATGTAAATTTTATGTGGATAGAAATTCTACGCATGAACGCCGGGTCAAAATTGGAAATAAAATTCGTCGCGAAAATGATAAAGTCTTGGAATTCGTTCATGAGCATAAGCATAACCGAGCGCGTCTGATTTACGCTGACATCAACCGCTTGCGTCATGTTGGTTACGCGCTTGCTAAGGATTGCGTCCGCCTCGTCGAAAAATAAAATGCTATTTGAATTCTTCGCCGCCTCGAACGCTTTACGAATATTTTTGGGCGTCTCACCGACGTATTTGGATTCAATATCGGCGTAGTTGACAATTAAAATTTTTCTGCCGAGTTCTTTGGCGATTGCATGAGCCGCCATAGTTTTGCCGGTGCCAGGTTCGCCATATAAATTTACACCAATCCGCCGCGAAAATTTGTGCGTGCGTTTGAAGCCCCACAGCTCGAAGACGCGATGCGAATTATCAGCATAAGTTGCCACGTCCAAAATTTGATTTTTGACTTCGGCGGGCAAAATTATTTCGTCCAAAGAAAATTTCGGCTCTTCGGGAATAAAAGTTTCTTCGACGACCTCTTTTTTTTCTTGTTTAGGTTCGTCAGCGGCGTGCTTAGGGTTAATCGGCATAATTTATTCCTCCTGAATGGTAGAGTTTTCTATGGTCAAGAAAAGTTAATTCGTTCCAAGATTTCTTGCGGATGGTCGACGATAATTTTTGCGCCGCTGTTGACGAGTTCACTTTTCGGGCGAAAACCCCACGTCACACCGATTGGCAAAAAGCCTGCGTTCTTAGCCGTTTCCATGTCAACCGCCGTGTCGCCAAAATAGGCAACGTCTTCGGGCGCGACTGAAAATTTTTCGGCGGCGGCAAGTGCACGAGTCGGATTTGGCTTACGCGGTTGACCAGGTTCATCGCCGCTGACGTAAGAAAATTTTATTGGCGCAAGAATTTTTTCCGCTATCTCAATCGCCGCGAAGTGTTGTTTATTCGTGCAAATGCCCAGCGGAATTTTTTTTGCCTCCAACGCCGCTAGAAACTCCATAATCCCCGCATAAGGTTTAACTTTGTTCGTGCAGTTGCGGGCGTAGCAATCATTATAATAAGCTAAGGCGTCGTCAACAAAATCACAATCAGCAGGCAAGCTCCGAATCATCAATTTTCTTGCGCCGTTGCCGACAAATTGCCTAACCTCGTCAAGCGTTCTTAGCGGCAAATTGTAATGGGCGAGCATTTCATTGACGCT
>CAMJKR010000111.1 GCA_946406415.1 uncultured Selenomonadales bacterium
GTCCGACAATCTTTAAACCGAGTTGTTGAGCCTCTTCGCTTTGCCCGTGATGTTTACCGATTAACGCAACCAAACATTCCGCCAAACCGCAAAAACCGATTGAATAGCTTGCGTGCTTAAGAACGTCTTTAATTTTATCCGTCGGCTTGAGCTTTTCCGAATCCATCCACACGCCCTGCCCCATTAAAAACGGGAAGTTGTAAACGTGCTTTTCTTCAATCGTCTTGAGCCTTAACAATAAATAATCGTGACAAAGCGTTATGTATTTGTCGTAGAGGCGGAAAAATTCCTCGATATTGCCTTTTGATTCAAGCGCAAGTTTTGGCAAGTTTATCGTTACGAAGGCAAAATTTCCGCGACTGCCTGATTCTTCGCGCCCGTTAACGTTGCTCATAACGCGAGTTCTGCAGCCCATGGTTGCAATGTAACTGTTATAATCGCCCGGCTTGTAGTATTGCAAATTATACGGCGCGTCAATATTTACAAAATTAGGAAACAATCTTTTCGCGCTAACTTTGCACGCTTGCCGGAATAAATCATAATTCGGGTCGTGAATATTGTAGTTGACGCCGCTTTTAAGTTGAAAGACGCTAATCGGGAAAATGGGCGTCTCACCGTTGCCCAAACCCGCGTCGATAGCGTTTAGCACTTCGCGAATCACGAGCCGACCTTCGGGGCTGGTATCCATGCCGTAATTTATTGAGCTGAACGGAACTTGCGCACCGGCTCTGCTGTGCAATGTGTTAAAGTTGTGAATCAACGCTTCCATTGCTTGATGCGTTTCCTCTTCGATGTCTGCGCAAGCAAGTTTATAAATTTTCTCTGCGATTTTTTTATCGCCAACAACTTGCATTAAATTTTCAATGGCGGCGGGATTTTCTCCCTCAGAATAAGTGCAAATATCAAAATCAACTTCGCCCGCCGCTTGAACGTCGCAGAATTCGCCGGCGCGTTTAATCTCGTCGCGAATCGCCCGCTTAAAAGATTTTCGCACGCCCTCAGCCATTGCGTAATCAAAGGCGTTTATGCTCTGCCCGCCGAACATGTCATTTTGATTGCTTTGAATTGCAATACATGCCAACGACGCATAAGAGCGAATTGAATTTGGCTCACGAAGAAAACCATGCCCCGTCGAAAATCCGCCGTGAAAAAGTTTCAGCAAATCAATTTGGCAGCAGTTAAAAGTTATCAGCGAAAAATCTTTGTCGTGAATGTGAATCCAATTTTCCTTGTCAGCCTTAGCAAATTCTTCGGGCAATACATAATTGTCAACAAAGTGTTTGGAACTTTCCGCGCCGAGCTTGAGCATAATTCCCATTGAGGCATCGGTGTTAATGTTGGCGTTGTCGCGTTTTAAATCAATGTCCATCGAATCGGCGAAAAAAATATCGCGGTAGGTGTCCATTAACTTTTTCTGCGCGGCGCGGCGTTGGGAATGTTTTTGGCGGTAAACAATGAATTGCTTAGCCACGTCAAAGAAACCATGCGCCATTAAACATTTCTCGACTTGGTCTTGAATCGCTTCGACGCCGATAATTTCGTTTTCGGCAATGGCTTGCTCAACGGAATTCGTAACAAGCTCCAAGTCCTCTTCGGAAAGTTTATCGGCAGGCGTAGAGGCGTCCCGATTTGCGCCGACTATCGCGTTGTAAATTTTTTTGCGGTCGTAATTAACCTTCTGCCCCGAACGCTTCCGAACTTTGGCTAAATTCATGTAGCTCCCTCCTTTCAGAGTGTGAAAAAAAATGAGCTCCAGCCTCCCTCCATTATGTTCTTTGAACTATTCGGCAGCAGTTCGGATTTTCCTTGTGTTGTCATTACGCCAAATTCTTTGCAGAGGTTGATGTAATGCGGTGTCACAAAGTCACCGCCGCGAAAAAAATTTTTTTATTATTTTCCCCTTGACAGCACGCCAATTTTTAGGATTTAATACATAAAATTTTGACGGAAAATTTTCAGGAGGTTAGGCGTGTGAATAATTTTTCTTTTCTTAAGAACAAGCCCGAATATCGTTCCTTCTCAAAAGATTGTCTCGATGCGGAGGCGGCGTTCAAAAATTCCTACGACTCTTGCGTTAAACTTGTGCGCAGTGCTCTTGACGCGGCACTTAAATGGATTTACGCGGCGGAAAATAAAATTCCGTCTGACAATCTATTTGACATGATTGAGAACGTGGGTTTTGAAAAAAATTTGGCGGACAAGCTCCACTACTGCCGCAAAGTTGGCAACGCGGCAATTCACAACGAACAGGAATTTTCAGCGGACGAGGCTCAAGTTTGCTTGAAAAATCTTTTTGATCTCGTGCAATGGATTGATGCCCGCTATGGAAAAAATTTTGCGCAACGAACATTTAACTCTGCGGAAAATATTTTGCAAACGGAACTTTGCGGGATAAAACTCAACACGCCGATTTTTGCCGCGTCGGGTACGTTTGGTTTTGGCGAGGAATTCGTTAACTTTGTTGACTTAAAGCGGCTCGGCGGTGTCATGGTTAAATGTATAACGCTCAAGCCGCGCAGAGGCAATGACGGCGTGCGAATCACTGAAACGCCTTCGGGCATGTTGAATTCTATCGGCTTGGAAAATCCCGGCGTCGAAATTTTTTTAACTAAGATTTTGCCGCGCATTAAAGATAAAATGAATGTCATCGTTAACGTCAGCGGCTCAAGCGTTGAGGATTATGGCAAGCTTGCAAAACTTTTGGACGTCGAAGGCATTGCGGCGATTGAGCTAAACATTTCCTGCCCGAATGTCAAAGACGGTGGAATAATCTTCGGAACCGACGAGCGACAAGCGGCTAAAGTCACTCAAGCGGCGAAAAAAAATACGCGCAAGCCGATTATCGTCAAGCTTAGTCCGAACGTTATAGACATTACTAAAATCGCGCGTGCTTGTGAATCAGCGGGCGCAGATTGTCTGTCGCTGATAAATACGCTTATGGGCATGGAAATAAATATTCACACGTGGCGACCGACGCTCGGAAATATTACGGGCGGGCTGTCCGGCGGCGCGATTAAACCTGTGGCGTTGCGCATGGTTTGGCAAGTTGCCAACGCAGTTAAAGTTCCGATAATTGGCATGGGCGGTATTCGTTCGGCGGCAGATGCGGCAGAATTTTTCTTAGCCGGCGCGTCTGCAGTAGCGATTGGTACGGCGAATTTTGCGGAGCCTTCAACCACAATGAAAATCGCCGACGACTTGGAAAAATATCTGCAAAGTTGTGGCTTGAAAAATATCCGCGAACTTGTCGGTAAACTCAAAACATAAAGAAAACCCCGCGCCGTTCAAAGCGTGGGGATTTTTTTATAAACCAATTTCTTTATCAGTCAGGTAACATGACGGGTCACTTGCCCAAAAATCGCCGGTGACAGCTTCGGCTCGCGTGCGGAAATTCCCGTTGCAGTTGTCCAAAAATTTGCATTTGGCACAACGACCCTTTAACAGAGGCTTGCGATTTTTAAGCCCAGCCAAAATCGGATTGCTTAAATCAGTCCAAATGTCGCCGAACTTTTTTTCGCGGACGTTGCCAAAAATGTGGTGTTGAGTAAATTGGTCGGGGTGAACGTAGCCGAGCGGATCAACTTCGCCAAACGCAATACCCGAACGATTGCCGCCGTTCATGCCGATAAATTTTTTAATCTGCGCGGCGGCTTTGTCGTCTCCTTCGGCAAGGGCTTTTAGATACATATAAACGCCGTCGCAGTGATTATCAACTGTCAAAATTTCCTTAGCAAGTCCACGAGCGGCAAAATCTTTCGTGCGGCGGATAATCGTATCCATAGCTTGCCGCGACTCTTCGGGCCTAACGTCTTCAGCAAGCATTTGACTGCCGCGCCCCGAATAAACCAGATGATAAAAGCATACGCGATTAATTTTCTCCGCCTCTATGAAGTCAAAGATTTTGTCAAGCTCTTCAAAGTTGTGATGATTAATCGTGAAACGCAAGCCGACACGTTGACCGACTGCCACGCAATTTTCTATGCCGCGCATGGCAAGATTAAACGCGCCTTTGACGCCGCGAAATTTGTCGTTAACATCTTCCAAACCGTCAAGCGAAATGCCAACGTAGCCCACGCCGATATTTTTAATTTCTTGAGCAACTTCACGGGTAATCAAAGTTCCGTTCGTTGAAAGCGTTGGGCGAATATTTTTTTCTGCCGCATAAGCCGCAAGCTCAAAAAAATCCTCGCGAATCAACGGTTCACCGCCCGAAAATAAAAGTACCGGAACTTTAAATTCTGCAAGGTCGTCGATAAACTTTTTAGCCTCAGTCGTCGTAAGTTCGTCTTTGTACTTGCGCGAATCCGAATCCATATAGCAATGGCGGCATTTCAAATTGCAAGTGCGCGTAGAATTCCACACGACGACAGGACCCATGCCCTCTGCCGCGCCGTTAGTCATGCGGTGCGCATTTTTTGTATAGCGCAAGGTGTCACCGAAATAATTATCGGCAAAAAGCAACTTCGTCACACTTATCATAAAAAATTTTTCTCCCTTATTCCATCCAATAAAATTTTTACTTTGAGACGGATATTTTCTTGGCAACGTGACGTTGCATCCAGCTGACGCGCCAAACGTTTCAAAAATTTTCAGCTCGTCTCCGCGTTCCAACATTACGTCACAAATTTTTTATCCCGTCTAATAAAATTTTTACTTTAAGACGGATATTTTCTTGAAACGAAATTTCCAACTTGCTAAAAGCCGTCGTCTGATAAATTGAGTGAACCATTTCCGAAATTATATTTGCCGGCACGTCGGAACGAAATTCGCCGCGCTCTTGCCCACGCAAAATTATTTCCTCGAATAATTCCCTAAAGCCCGGTGATAAACTTTGCGGAATTTGTTCGGGCTTATCGGAATAATCACTCGCACTTATAAACAGCGGCAAAATAAATCGGTTCTCATCAATTTGCTTGGACGTGCACACGCAACACAGCTCCAAAAGTTCCAGCGACGACTGATTTATTTTTTTTGCCGCCGATATGCTTTTCTCGACACGTTCGCGCAGATTTTTTGCCAACGTCAGCAAAACTTCTTCCTTTGAGCTAAAATAATTGTAAAAAGTTCCGACGCCTAAGCCCGCCGCTTGCATTATCCCAGCGATTGACGTATTTGCAAAGCCATTGAGTTCAAATTGTTGAGCTGCGGCGGTTAAGATTGTCTGCCGCGCTTGAAATTTTTTCTGCTTCCTCAAGCTGATTTTTTCTGCCATTGCCGCGCTCCCTCCAAACATTTTTTATCATTATACAAATTACGCGGACTTTTCTCAAATATTTTCGGCAAAAAATTTGACTTGCCGTAACGCAAGTTATATCCTTAGCAAAAAAGGAGGCAATTTTATGTTTGATGTAGTGATAATCGGCGCGGGACTTGCTGGTTCGGTTTTAGCAGAAAAATTCGCGTCGAGCGGCAAGAAAGTTTTGATTATTGAACGGCGTCAACACGTTGCAGGGAATTGTTATGACGAGGTTGACGGCAACGGCATTTTGATTCACAAGTACGGTCCGCACCTCTTCCACACCGACGACGCGCAAGTTTGGGAATATCTGTCACGTTTTACTGATTGGCATTTGTATTTTCATCGCGTTAACGCCGTGATTGACGGCAAGCCCGTGCCCATTCCGTTTAACTTTAACACGTTGCACGAAGTTTTTCCGAAAAGTTTAGCAGACAAGTTAGAGGCGACTCTGCTCAGTAATTTTGAGTACGGGAAAAAAATTCCGATTCTGGAGTTAAAAAAATCTGCCGACGCCGATTTACAATTCTTAGCGGATTTTATCTACGAAAAAATTTTCCTGCACTACAGCGAAAAGCAATGGGGGATTTCGCCCGATAAAATTTCCGGCGCGGTTACAGCTCGTGTACCCGTTTCAGTCAGTCGTAACGATAATTATTTTGGCGACCGCTTTCAAGCTATGCCTAAGCTCGGCTACGGTGTCCTCGTCAAAAACATGCTCAACCATAAAAATATTAAGCTCCTGCTTAACACGGACTTTAAAGAAGTTATGGAACTGCGCGGCGAGCAAACTTATTTGTTCAGGAAAAAATTTAAGGGGCAGTTGATTTACACGGGGCAACTTGATGAGCTGTTCGATAAAAAATTCGGCACGCTTCCCTACCGTAGCATTAACATGAAATACGAGACTGTCGACACGGAACTTTTCCAATCGGCTCCGGTCGTTAACTACCCGAATAATTACGACTTCACGCGGATCACCGAGTTTAAGCAGATTCACCCTGCTAAGACGCCGCGCACTACGATTTTAAAAGAATATCCTCTGGATTACGTCGCGGGCAAAAACGAACCGTATTATCCGATTTTCACTGACGAGGCGCGAGGTGCTTACGAAAAATATTTTGCCGAGCTGTCGAAGTTTAAAAATATTACAGCGGTCGGACGGCTTGCGGAATATCGTTATTATGACATTGACGACGTTGTTAAACGTGCACTGGAAGTTTTCGCTGATTTGAATTAAAAAGTTTGACGGAGTTACGAAAATTTTTAGCCGTTCGCCGCGTATGTGACAGACCATTTAGTAAAAATACAAAATCGCCGTTAGTTTCTCAAATGTGACAATGAGACGGCGATTTTTATTTTTTTGCCCGAAAACCGCCCTTAATCGTCGCAAAATTCTTGCCGTGTCACAAAAATTCTTTTACAATCACGCCAACATAGGATAGAAAAGTGATTAGTGATTAGGAAAAACTCTAGCCACTAACCACCAGCCACTAGCCACTAAAAGGGGAGGAGGAAAAATAAATGACACCAGTTGAACGCAGAATTTTAATCAAAGTTTCAACCATGTATTATCTTGAACACATGAAGCAGACCGAAATCGCCAAAAGGCTCGGCGTAGAACGCACGACCGTCAGCAAACACCTAAAACGCGCTCTCGACCAGGGCATTGTTACGATAACCGTCGCCAACGAAAATTTTGAAGACATAGAATCCGCCATGGAAAAGCGTTTCGGCTTGAAGGAATGCTTTATCGTCCCGCGCAGTTATGACCTGCTTGCCGTCAAGCAATCAATGGGGCGCGCCGGACTTCAGCTTCTCCGCCGAATCGTCACAAATAAACAAGTCATCGGGCTGGCGTGGGGCACGTCGATTCGCGAACTCACCCGCTACGCTCAGCAGTCGAAAGTTCCGCAGATTGACGCAGACTTTGTTCCGCTCGACGGCGGTCCGGAAAATATCGACAGCGAATTGCATGTAAATACCCTCT
>CAMJKR010000112.1 GCA_946406415.1 uncultured Selenomonadales bacterium
GAATCGCCATAAATTTTTTCTCCGTCGTCTCAAAATCATCGGGAACGTCGCCTGTAAGTTCAAGAACTGTTTTAGCTCGCGCCGGAATAAATGTTTCAAAAGTCATCGCGCAATCCTCAACGAACCAAACGATACATTAAATCTTCCTGCGCCTTCATGCACTTCATCAGCTCAAAACGTTCTTGAATTGTTTCACGCGCCGCCGCTCCCAATTTTTTGCCGTATTCGGGGTCGTCGAGGAGTTCCTCAATTTTGCGGGCAATGTGATACGGCGAGCGGAACTCTGCAAGTAAACCGTTAACGCCGTCTTCCATAACCTCTTGCACCGGCGGAGTTTTTGAACAAACCATCGGGCAGGCAAAACTCATAGCCTCCAAACAAGACCAGCTAAGCACGAACGGACGAGTTAAATAGACGTGACAACTTGACGCCCGCAGAATTTTCTGATAATCACCGCGATTTCTCAAGCCTACAAAGTGCACGCGGTCAGTTGGATAGCCGCCCTTTTTCTCCTCTTCTTTAAGATAAGTCGTGTCTTTAAGCTGTGCGCCATAACAAATTCTGTCCTTGCCGACAACGACAACATGAGTATTCGGGCGGCGTTTTAAGACGTGGCGAATTGCATCCATAAAATACGGGAAGCCGCGATAAATTTCAAAGCCGCGTGCAACGTAAGTAATAATCTCAGTGCCTTCCGGCAAGTTAAGTTGAATATCATCAAGCACAAGTCCCGGACGCTTGCCGCTTGGGTCGGGCGAACAAAATCGAGTATCAATGCCCTCGTGAATTACGTTGAGTTTCGGCTTGTACTCTTCGGGGAATTGCGAATATTGCCATTGTGTCGGACAAATGCCCGCGTCGCAAAGCTCCAAATTCATTAAGTGATGAGCGTTGCGCGTGCGAATTGAAATGCGATTGCCCAACTGCGGAATTTCGTCAGGCCACCAATAACAATCGCTGTCCTCAACCAGATAATACCACTCAAAATAGCCGAGAATAGGAACTTTAGGATACATGTCCTTGCAATAAAGCGTTGAGCCCCAACCGGTGTGACCAATTATCACGTCGGGTTTAACATTGCGCTCTTTAACGAGCCACTCCATAGCCCGAAGGACGGCTTGCCCCTCGACGACAGCCTCAGCCGCCGGGCGCAATGGTCCACAAGTTTTAATCCAATTCTCCGACTCTTCGCTAGGTTTCGGATAAAGGGCAAGTGTCACGTTCTTAAGTTGCGCGTTTATCGAATTTTCTTTAGACAAAAAGTAAACGTCATTTTCGGGATTGCTTGCAAGATACGGCGCAAGATTCAAATACTGCGCGGGAAATGACGGGTGCAGAATAAAAATATTCACGTACAAAAATCTCCCTTCGTGTTAGTGATTGGTGGTTAGTGGTTGGTGATTAGTGAAAAAACTCTAACCACTAGCCACTAACCACTAAATTATCCCATTTGAGCTTGGTGCAATTTGGCGTAGACACCGTTGCGTTTCATTAATTCATCATGTGTACCCGCCTCGATTATGCGCCCTTTATCGATAACAATAATCGCGTCGCAGTCTCGAACAGTCGACAGGCGGTGAGCAATCATCAACATTGTACGCCCGCGAGAAATCGGTTCAATGTTATTCATGATTATATTTTCTGATTCGTAGTCAAGTGCACTGGTTGCCTCGTCGAAAATCAAAATACGCGGATTAGAAATCAAAGCGCGAGCGATTGCAATTCTTTGACGTTGCCCGCCGCTAAGTAAACTGCCGCGTTCGCCAACAGAACTATCATAGCCGTGTTGAAATTGGCTGATAAATTCATCTGCGCCCGCTAATTTTGCCGCGTTAACAATTTCTTCGTGCGTGGCGTTCGGAGCGGCGATGCGAATATTATCTTCAATCGAACCGCTGAAAAGTTTGCTGTCCTGCAACACGACGCCGATTTGACGTCTAAGCCACGCCGGCTCAACCTGCGCAATGTCCACGCCGTCAATTAAAATGCGTCCCGTGTCAGGCAGATAGAGCCGCTGAATCAATTTAGTTAACGTCGACTTGCCCGAACCCGAACGCCCGACGATACCTACTTTCATGCCGGCGGGAATTCTGATGTTAACGTTGTCGAGTACTTTGCCGCCCTCTTCGGTGTAGCTGAACGCTAATTTTTCCATAGCAATTTCGCCGCGCAGGCTCGGCAATGTCGTGCGCGAAGGATTAAACGCCGGCTCGGTTTCTTCGTCCATAATGTCCGAAAGTCTTTCCATTGAAACGCGAACTTTTTGGAAGTCTTGCCACTGATTGATTAAGCGCATAACCGGACCGATTAATTGCCCCGCAATCATCTGGAATGCAATCAATTCGCCAACGGTTATATCGCCTTCCATGACGTAATAAGCACCAATCCACAGAATTACGAGGTTGAAGATACTAAAGAAGAACGAGCCGATTGAATTCGCGATATTCGCCAAATTAACAACGTCGAGGGACGCCTTGACTAAACGGGCGAGCATTTCTTCATAGCGGCGAATAAAATTATTTTCCACACTTGAGGCTTTAACCGTATGAATGCCCGTTATCGTCTCAATAAGGAAAGACCGGTTTTCACTGGCGATTAAAAATCTTTCGTTAATCAGGCGTTTGAAAATCGGCGCGACAATTAAATTTAAAAGCACGAACATCGGAATCATAACCAAGACGACTAGACTAAGCATTCGGCTGTAGTATAGGAACATAACCGCAAAATAAAATACTGCGAAGACAATATCAAGGATAATAGTGAGGCTTGCCCCCGTCATAAATCCTCGCAAAGTTTCCAATTCGCCAATACGCGATACAACGTCACCGACTTGCCACTTTTGGAAATAACTTATCGGCAACGACGTGATATTTTTGTACAGGCGTGAACTCAAAACTACGTCCATTTTGCTCGTTATGTTCGCGAAAAGATATGTGCGCAATCCCGTCATGAATTGTTGGAAAAACGTACAGATAACCATGCCCAAAACTAAAATGTCTAATGCGTCCGCTGCTCTGTGCACCAAAACTTTATCGATAATATTTTGCACAAAGAACGGCGACGCCAAGCCCAAAACTTGCAACAGGAACGACAAGAATAAAACATTTCGCAAAAAGGGCGTGTACTTCGACAAGACCGGAATGAACCATTTAAAGCCGAATTTGCTTTTCTTTTTGTCGAGTTCAAAACGGCGCGTGAAAAGTATTGCTTCACCGTTCCAATCCAGCAAAAGTTTGTAGCGGTCAACTTTAACGGGTTGTTGCGAAAAAGCGGGATCCAGTACATAAATATTTCCCTCGCGGATTGTCGTTATAACTACGCTTCTGCCTGAACGCAAACGGATTAAGACAGGGTAAACCAGCCTATCCAGGTCGGCTTCTTTTAGTCCATTGTATTTGCGAGCCTTTAACTTTAATTCGCGAGCAGCTCTAACAAGCGTAGTAACATCAACGCTACCCGCTCTAAGGACATAGGCGCGTTCCAACTGTCGATAATCAGCGGGAATGTTGTAGTATTTTGCAATGGCGACAAGACAGGCAAGCCCCGTGTCGATACCGTTTACTATGCCGCCGTCTTCTTGGGCACCTTCGTTAAATTCTTCAGTGAGAAGATATGTAGGATCGTCGTTACCAGGCTCTTTTTTCTCTTCGGTTTTTTCGACAGCTTGCCCTTCGGATTTTTGCGGCACTTGTCCTTTGGCAAGAACTACTTTTTTATCGTCGGGATTTGGATTTTTATTTTCCGCCATGAATCACCGCTCCCTTAACGCTTCGGACGTATAGCGGCGGAACGGGTCGAGGAAGAAGTCAATAATTCTCTTCTCCTTAATTTTAATTTCCGCGCTAACATTCATGCCGACTTCTAATTTTGCCGGCTGTCCGTAAACATTAATATCATTGCTTGTTGGGTCGAGGAGGAGCTTAAATTTCATGTAGCGTAATTGGTCGCTGGGTTCGTTAACGGCGTCCGCGCTGATTTCCATAACTTCCGCCTTATACATGCCGAACTTTTGGAAATTGAACGTCTCAACTTTAACCTCTGCCTCTTGCCCGACTTTAATAAAACCGATGTCCTTGTTGTCCGCATAAACTTCAAACTCAAGCTTAGCATCTTCAGGGACAATCTGCATTAAAGGTTGTGCGTCCGTGACGATACCGCCAAGCGTGTGAATATTCAAGTTGTAAACTCTGCCGGATATAGGAGCGTAAACCGTTGCCATGCGCGAATCTTCGTCAGCCTTTTTGATAGCCTCCGTGACGCTGTAATATTCCTTCTTAGCTTCGACGAGCGCAGTCATTATGTCTTTGTGATAAGCGGCGTCGACGTTTGCTAAGTTTTGTTGCGCCTCAGCGATTTCAGCTTTAATGCTGTTGATTGAATCCAATTCCGCTTGCGCGTTTTTGGCGTATTCAATCGTGGAGCTTTGCTGTTCAAGCAGTTGGAATTGCGAAATGGCGTTCTGCTCGCTCAACTCAATAAGGCGCGCTTCTTTTTCCTGCTGAATAGCTAAAACTTCCGCGTATTTTTCATAGGAGGCTTGCGTTGCCTGAAGTCTAGCTATTTTCTGGTCGATAACGTCCACGCGGCTTTGGCGTTGCGTGCGATAATCAGACGTGCGACTTTGATAAAGAGCCATTTCCGCCGCCAAATCGTGCGCCTCAAGATCGGGGTCTTCCTCCGGCACAAAAGGTTGTTGTGTAAGCTCCGCCGTCAATCGCTGAATATCAAGCTTGTAATAGGCGGCGCGTTTTTTCAAGCTGTCATAATCCGCTGAAGTCGTCGTCGGGTCGAGGACAACTAACACGTCGCCCTCTTGAACGAGTTGCCCTTCCTCGACATTAATTTCTTTGACGATACCTTTATTCTTGACTTGGATCGTCTTAATTTGTCCCGAAGGAATAACTTTACCTGCGGCAACTGCGACTTCGTTAATGTGCCCCAAAATTGACCACGCCAACGCGATGACGACTAAAAGCAAAATCGACCACATAACAAGTCGTCCTGTCGGCGAAGGCGGCGTTTCTGTTACCTCCAATATCGCGGGCAAGAATTCTGTTTCTTTGTCTCGTTCTTCTCCGCGAGTAAGCCATTTTAAAAATTTGCCCATTGTTTTAACCTCTGCTTTCTTGCTGATCGTAAAGATAACGATAAAGCCCGCCGAGATTCATCAGCTGTTCATGCGTGCCGCTCTCGACGATTTCGCCTTTGTCGACGACGATAATTTTATCGCAACGACGCACCGCGCTTAATCTGTGTGCAATTATAAGCATAGTCCTTTTTGCTCCGATTGCGCCCATGTTGTTGAATATGATTCTTTCTGATTCGTAGTCGAGGGCGGAAGTTGCCTCGTCGAAAATCAAAATTGGCGGATTGGCAAGCAATGCACGCGCAATAGCCACGCGCTGACGTTGCCCGCCGGAAAGAGAATCGCCACGTTCACCAACTTTGGTATCGTAACCTTCTTTAAGTTCCAAAATAAAATCATGAGCACCGGCAAGCCGCGCCGCACGAATAATTTCGTCCATAGTAGCAGTCGGGCGGCTGATTGCAATATTGTCGCGCACGCTGGAGTTGAACAGATAATTTTCCTGCATGACGACGCCGATTTGATCTCTAAGCCACGAAAGATTAGCCTCGCGGGTATTGATACCGCCGACAATGATTTTACCTTCTTCGGGGAGGTAAAGATTTTGTACTAAATTTGTTAAGGTTGACTTGCCCGAACCTGAACGCCCGACAATACCGATTTTTTGTCCAGGCTTAACAGTTAAATCTATGTGCTTTAGGACTTGCGGCAAGTCGACGCGGTATCGGAATGAAACGTCTTTAAATTCAATCGCACCGTCAATTCTTTCGGCACCGCGTTTGCCCATTTCCTGAACGATCGGTTCCATTGGAGTATTCAAAATGTCGCCAATAAGTTGGAGTGAGAAACTAAGTATATAAAGTTCCCACCACATCATTAAAAGCTTTGTCAAAGGTCCGGTTGCCTGCCTGGAAATCATTTGAAAGGCGATTAATTGACCAAGTGTAAATTCGCCGTTCATAACCATATTGCCGCCATACCAGAGAATAGCAAGCGAAACTATTGCATCGCAAATTCCTCTGAAACCTGTAACAAACACAAAGAACTTTTGCATTTCAAACTGTGTACGGATAAAGCGCGATACAAGATTTTCCCATTTATTGACAAATTGCGGTTCCACAGCTAAGGCTTTAATCGTTTCAACGTTTGTTATGGATTCGACCATGAAAGCACTGTATGCTACTCTTGCACGCCAGATACCTTGCATTTTTCTGCGCAGAATTGGAAAAGCCAAAAGTTGAATGGCATAGAGCGGAATTACGAGCAATGCAATTAAAGTCAATTCCACCGAGTACCACAACATAAACGCGACAAATACTACCGAGAATAAGGCATCCAGCACCGCCATCAAGCCGGGACCTGTAAAAAAGTTACGAACACGTTCCAGCATATCCATACGCAAGAGGACTTCGCCGACGCGCCGCCGTTCATAGTAAGGCAATGGCAACGCAATTAAGTGACGAAAAAGGCGCGTTCCTAAGATTGCGTCAAGTTTGTTTGTCGTGTGATTCAATATGTAAGTTTTCAGCGCGGTTAAGAGCGATTGCATTGCGAAAAATAAAACCATGCTATAACCGATAACAGTAAGAGTTGCCAAACCGTTATTGCCAATAACTTTGTCTATGATAACCTGCGTAATGAGCGGAAAGACAATGCCCATTACTTGAAGAAATAATGACGCCGCTACTACTTCCAAAAGCGGCTTTTTGTAACGTATAATAACTCTTAAAAACCAGTCAAGGTTATATTGTTTTTTTAAGTAAGCCCAGTTGAGACCTGCCGAGAAAATCATCATCTCGTTTGTCCAACCCTCTAAGAATTCCTTTATGGGAATAGCTTTAGGCTTAGTTTCTCGCGGGTCAATCGCTAAAACAACGTCTTCATTCGTACTACCGATTGCGATATATGCGCCGTCGTGCATTTTGGCAATAGCAGGATATTCAACCTCGTTAAATTCGTCGACAGTCGGGCGAATAACAGAGCTGTTGACCTTGTATTTTTTCGCCAGCTTACTGAGTTTATCCCAATTCAATTTGTCATCTGTTTCGGGATTTTCGTCGTAAATTTTTTGCAAATCTTTCACGCCGAAATGTTGCAAAACTTTTATGATAGAAATTATCCCTGTTCGAT
>CAMJKR010000113.1 GCA_946406415.1 uncultured Selenomonadales bacterium
TACGGCGAGTTCTGTCACCTCCGTCTTAAAGTCAGAGGGCACAGTTTCAACCAAACTTGCAACTTTCCAAAATGATGCAACAGACGGCGTCGGTATTACAAACAGCGGCTCGCTAACCATCACCAGCGGCACGATTCAAGGCAAAAAATATGGCGTTGAAGTTACCGACAGCGGCTCACTTAGCACGACCGGCGGCACTATCAAAACGGCAGACACAACCGGCACGGCGAGTCTTCACCTCAACGGCGAAAACGTCAGCGTAACATTCGGCGGCGGCTATTTAGGAAATAGTAGCTACACCAATACGGCTTTGCTAATTGATAAAGCAAAAGAAGTAACTGTCAGTAAAGGAACTTTCTACGGCCAAACATCAGATTCCTCTACAGTTTCGATTGGCAACAATTCTAATAGCGGTGCTACCGTCACAATTTCGGGCGGCACTTTTAACGGTAACGTAACCAACAGCACCATCACTGGTGGCACGTTTAAGAGCACGACGGCAACTTACACTGGAAGCACCATAAGTGGCGGTACTTTTTCTAGTCAACTCTCAAATGTCACGACATACAAACTTACTCTTAACGGAACGACCACATATTACACCTCTCAAGATGAATATAACACTAAACTTGCAACGGCTTATTTCTCGTCAGGCACAGGCGACGATATAAAATATTACACGACCTTAGCTAATGTAAATTCCAACGTAACTGTAGGCGAAACCGTCAAGTTGCTCAAAGATTTCACGCAGACCAGTTCTTATATTCCTGTTGCTAAAAGCTGGACGCTCGACTTAAACGGAAACAAACTGGAAAGCACCAGCACAAATAAATATTTGTTCTGGGTCAAAACCAGCGACACCACTTTCACTGTAACGGATACTTCCACCAATAAAAACGGTAGCATCGTCACAGGAGCTAATCAAACATCGGCGGCTGTTATTGTCGCAGATTCGAGCAAATTTGTTTTGGCGAACGGCACTATCAGTAGCCAATCTGTCGGTGTTAAAGCTCAAGGCGGTAGCACCTTCGAGATGACGGGCGGCACAATTACCTCAACAAATAATGGCGTTGTAACGACTGACGGTTCCGGTAGCACTGCCACTATTAGCGGCGGTTCCATTACCTCAAGTGAAGGCAACGGTGTCCTTAACTCAGGTGGCGGCACGCTCACTGTCAGCGGCACCGCTCAAATTACAGGGGAGACCGGCGTTTATAATAACAGCGGCACGTTAACCATGAGTGGCGGCACTATAACCGGTAGCACGAATAGCGTTATAAACTATGGCACGTTGACCATGACCGACGGCACGATAGCGACTACCGCGACAACTTACATTTCAAACGAACAAAGTTATGGTTCAACCGGTATTTACAACACGGGCACAGCAACCGTTTCCGGAGGCACCGTCGGTTCCTTAGAAAAAACTTCTATGGGCGTATACAATTTCAGTAGTGGTACTATTACTGTAAGCGGCTCTGCTAAAGTCTTAGGTAATCATGGTATTAACAGCAACACAGGAACTATTACTGTTAACGATAATGCCAATGTTGAAGGAAATAACGTCGGTATTGCCGGCACTGGGGGCGTCAACGTCACTGTCAACGGCGGCGAAGTTAAAGGCACGAACCTTGCTGCTGTTCAGCTCGGTGAAAACAACGCAAATTACCTCAATAAGAATGACTCCTTAACGATGAAAGGCGGCAAGCTCAGCGGCAATAGCGGCGTCAACCTGTTCAACGGCGGAGAATCCTTCACCATGACGGGCGGCACAATCGAAACAACTACTTTTGCCGTCTCCAACAACGGTAATTCTTGGAATCAAGACGCCACGATAAAAATTACAGGCGGTACGTTGACTTCAACGGGCGGCGATGCGCCTGCTATCTATCACGCAGGTGCCGGCACAACGACAATCGAAGGCGGCACTATCACGGGCACAACTGGTTTAGAAATCCGCGCAGGTTCGCTTAACGTCACGGGCGGCACTATCACGGGCAACGGCGAAAGTTACTCCTCAACTGCAAACAACGGCGGCTCGACTTCAAGCGGCGCGGGTATTGCCATTGCTCAACACACCACAGAAAAGCAAATTCAAATCGGTATCAGCGGCGGCACAATTTCTGGTGTCAATGCAGTTGCTGTAGAAAATCCACAAAACAATGATGCGGAAAATCTTGGCATCAATATTGGCGGCGGTACGTTCTATTCCACTAAACCTGACGATGGCGGTCATTCACTGTTGACAAACGAAGCTCGCACACAAGTCAACATTACCAACGGCAATTTCGTGGACAAAATTGAAAACGGCACCGATTCTGTAGACGGTTTTGTTATCAAGGGTGGCAGTTTCAATACATCGCAAAGCCTTCCCAACGCAGATGATACGGGTGGCGGTGCTGGTACAGGCATTGCCACTGAATCGGTTACAGTTACGTACACCGACGCCGATGGGAATACACAAACAACAACGCTCAATAGAATAACCAATGCCGCGAAGATAGGCGATACCTATTATACGTCTCTGTCTGCGGCGATTGAAGCTGCCACTGCAGAAAGCGCAACAGATAGCACAATAATTTTGGTCAACGACTGCACCATTGATGCTAGTGCTCAAGCTCTTGCCATTACCAAAAATGTTACGCTCGATTTGGGCGGTCACACTATCACCTCTGGTCTTGCAACTGCTTTCAACGTCACGGGCGGCACATTTACCCTCCAAGACGGTAGCAATGGCGGCAAGATTGTAACTTCCAGCTCGGTTGCTACTGCAGGTTCGTTGATTAGCGTCGGCACGGATGCTAAGTTCGCAATGACTGGCGGCACGCTCGAAACTGCTTACACGGCGGTTGGACTTACTGGTGCTGAAGCAAATATCACGGGCGGCACTATCACCGTAACAGGCAAATCATCAAGTAAAGATGCAGTTGGCGTAGCTCTTGACGCCGCCTCGACTTTGACAGTTGGCGGAACGAATAGCAATCCGACATTCAATGTAACCTCGACAAAAAGTTCGTCAAATGTTGCCGCTATTTACCAGAGCGACAGTACAGGCACAGGCACAATTACAATTACCGGCGGCGACTTTACAGTTAACAGCGAAACCACCGAATCCAATATCGTTAAAGTCAATGCAGGCACGCTCACAATCAGCGGCGGCACATTCACCGCTAGCGGCGAAGCGGATGAGGTAATTGCTATCTCCATTAACGGTACAGCTCAAGCCACAATCAGCGGCGGTACATTCAACGCCGATTCCACGTATGCAGAGCCTACCACAGAGACGGCTATTGCAATCAACGGTTCTGCTACGGCTACTGTTTCGGGCGGCACTATCACCGGCGCAATCAACGGCATTGAAAATAACAGCTCCGGTACAAGCTCTGTTACAGGCGGCACGATTACTGGCACCAGTCAATACGGTATCTATCAAAACGGAACGGGCACAATTTCTATCTCAAAAGCCGAAAACAGTTCCACTACTCTCACGGGCGGCAAGAGTGCTGTTGCTAGGGAAAATGGCACAGTTAGTCTTGGCGTCGGTGTTAAGTACGGCGAGGATACTCCTGCGACCGGCGATTACTATGAAGCGACAACCACTAGCAACATCACGACTTACACCTTTGGAAAAACTGGTTTAGCGAAAACCACCGAAGACGACGTTAGCGCAAGTACAACTTGGACTTACACTTACGGCGATTCCACTGACCAGACGATAATCGGCGAAAAAGCTACGGTTGTATTTACAGGCAACCTCTTCGACGCCACAAATTACACCCAAGCAACCATTACTATAACTGATAAATCCGTTAAGATAGCTAATACCGATGGATTCAATCTGGCAGACGGCGCAACGCTTAAAGTAACCAGCCCCGACGGCTATACGCTCGATACTTCTGTTGTCGGCACGGCTCCTTTCACTAGCGCGGGCACTTACACCGAAGCAGATATCCTCGCTAAAGACGGTGATACTGTCAAATACACGGGCAAAGGCTCGGACTATAATGGTTTTGTTGCAGACAGCGGCTCGTTGACTTACCACAGCGCACGCACAGATAGTTTCACGTTCGCGGCTGACAGCGGCTCTGCTATTGCTTTCCTCGATAACTTGAGCTTGACTGGAACCGACCTCACGGGAGCTATAACAATTGGCACGGCGGTTAACGGCGTTAAGACTGTCACGATTAACGATACCGCTAAGCTCTTCAAGGCGGTTGATAACCAGACTGCTGACACTACGATTAAAATCTCTGAAAGCGGCTACAAACTTGCACTCGGTGCTAACCAGTCGACAACTGTTAATGACACTGCCACGTTCAGCAATGGAACCTACTTTGATAAAGGCGCGGCAGCTGCAGGTTATACCGTTGACAGCAACGGCGTTGTTAAATTTAACGCGGCGGCTGACTCCATTAAATTAAGTGCTCTTCAATCCGACGGCACTACTGCCGCTACCTTTGCGACAATCGACAGTAGCAACATCAGCGAATATTTTGATTACAGTGAAAAGAAACTTACGATAAAGAAAGATATTCTTAGCAATCCTGCAGAGGGTACAACTCTTGCACTCGACAGCACAGCAACCGGTTACACACTTGATGTTTCCGCTTTGAATACTAGCGACACCAACACTTACAGCGCAGATGCATTATTCGACGCGACCAATAGCAAGTACACGAGCGCGGGCATGGCGACGGCTGCCGGCTATGACGTAAAGACCGATTCGACTGAGGCAGTCTATCACGACGCGGCTAAGAGTATCACTTTTGTGGCTGACGGCATTACATTTGCTGATGACGCAGATACCGTTGCGAAAAATATCAAAATCGACGGCAACACGGTATACATTTATGCTGGTGCTATCAAAGAAGCGACTAAGACCGGCGCGACACTTAAACTCGGCAGTGATTCTTCAACTTATAAACTGGCACTCGGCACAGCTACTGACGGCTTGACTGCTTTAACTGGGGCGTCAAATGATGCAACATTAACTCCCTCGTGGGATTCCGGTAGCACCACTTACACGAGTGCGGGCGCAACGACTGCTGGTTATAAGGTAAGCGACGAGAACGCTAACAACACGATTACTTACTACAACACGTTTGATAAAGTCGAATTCGACTGCTCCGTTACTTTTGCCGAAAGTATGACATTTACCGGCGCAACCACTGACCCGATTACAATTACTACGGTCGACGGCGTTAAGACTGTCACTGTTAACAGCTCTGCTATAAGTGATACTGTGGCTTTCGGCAACACGCTTGCTATCACTGACACGGGTTACAAGTTGGTACTCGGCACCGGCATGACTGACGGCGGCACTTACGATAAGACAGTTACGTTTTCACCTGCTCAAAGCGGTGGCGGCACTTACAAATTCGCCGGCGCAACCCAGACAGGTTACGTAAAAGATACTGACACTAAGTACACCTATCGTCAAGGTGCTGACACCATTACATTTACTGGCACCATTAAGTTCAAAGACATTGACGACACTTGGACAGCTAACAACGCCGCAGAGTGTTTCTTAATCGCTGGTACCGGCACCAATAAGACAATCGAAATTACTGATTCTGCTGTTCTCGCTGAAGGCAATGCAGACAAAGCAACCCTTAGCATTTCAACCACCGGCTACACGCTGAAAATCAACGGCAATAGCAATTTGACTAAGGCGGAAGGTGAGACAGAAGTTGCCTTCGACACCACCACTAAGACTTACACAAGTGCTGGTGCGTCTACTCCTGGCTACACGGACGACGGAAATGGCACGCTTACTTATCGCGCCCCGATTGATACAGTTGTCTTTACTGGCGACATTGCCTTTGATGCGGATAAGGCCAAAGATAATATCACGGTTGCAGGTAGCGTCGTCACGATTAACAAAGCGGCGTTTGCACCGACTGCTGACGGCACGATTACAATCAGCTCTGTCACTCACGGCACAACGGCTGTCACGAATTACACGGTAGAAACTGATATTGCCGACACCGATAAATGGGCAGAGGCTGACGCAGGTTTTGGAACAGCGGTTACTGATAACACTGCCACTTACTACGATAAGTATGTCAATAAGTCTGGTTACGAGTTTGACTCTAACGCCAATAAAATTACATACAAGGCGGCGATTGAACAGACTGCAGCGGCTGTATTGTTTACGGTTAGCGGCGTGAAATCGACTGACGGCATTACAGTTAGCGAAGACAACAAAGTTACTGTTACCAAAGACGATTTGGCGGATAATGTTAACGAGTTTACGCTGACAAAGAGCGAGGGCGTTGAGACGAATTACACTCTGACAATCAGCGACGTTACAACTGTTAGCGAAGCCCCCGCCGCAGAAGCTTCTTACGAGTGGGGCGCGATTGAAAATGGTGTAGCAACGTGCACCAGAACGGATACGACAGCCGAGTACTGGACGCAAGCGGGCAATACATACACGCGGCATCCGCAAACGGCTCCGACAAGCACGTTCACAGTAAGCGGCTTGAAGACCGATGCAAACATCACTGACATTAAACCTGACAATTCTGGCAAGATAACGTTGACGACCGATATGCTTGACCTTAGCAAGGACAACACAATCACAGTCAGCGACACGTCTAAGTACACGTTGGAAATCGACGGCGTTACGGCGCGGGATTCAGCTGAGCAAGCGGGCGCAACGTTTGCAAACAACACGTACACTTCCGCTTACGACCAAGCATATTACTCGGCAATCACAGGCGGCTACGAATATCACAAAGCAGGCACGCCCACGACGTTTGAAATCAGCGGGCTCAAGGACGGCTTGACAAGTGCAAATCTCGGCAAAGAAATCACGGTTGACGATACTGGCAAGGTTACCGTTACCAAAGACGCTTTGGCAGAAGGCGCAACTACGGTTACTGTCATGGGCGAGGGTTACACGCTCGAATTGACTGGCGTACAAATTGGTGCTCCTACGCCAACGCCTGAGGAAACCTTTGGCAAAGTAACCAATAGCAACGTCACCTACAGCCGGACTACTACGACTGCTGAGTATTGGACTGCTGCCGACGACAAAAAGTCCTATACCTTCACGTCAGAAGCTACTGAGACGAAAGACCTGTTTACGCTGAGCGGTATTAAGACAACTGACGGCATTACAGTTGCAGACGGCAAAGTCACTGTCACCAAAGACAATTTGGCGGATAATGTTAACGAGTTTACGCTGACAAAGAGCGAGGGCGTTGAGAC
>CAMJKR010000114.1 GCA_946406415.1 uncultured Selenomonadales bacterium
CGAGCGATATATAATACATCCTCATTAAAGCCGTATTGCCGCGCAAAAGTCTTAATCGGCTCCACATCAGACAAAGTTTCGCTAATCTGCGCGGGGATTTTTTTCAAGCGGCAAATCAATTCGCGAATTCTTTCAGCGGGAAGCGTTCCGCAAATTTGCGCCATATACAACGCTAACATAAACATTAAAATTAATTGCGTCGTATAAGCTTTAGTCGAGGCAACGGCAATTTCCGGACCTGCCCACGTGTGAATAACTTGATGAGCCTCGCGGGCAATCGACGAGCCGACGACGTTAGTTATCGCTAAAGTTTTCGCGCCGAGCCGTTTAGATTCTTTCAGCGCGGCTAAAGTGTCTGACGTTTCACCGGATTGACTTACGACAATGACCAAAGTTTTTTCGTCAACAATCGGGTCGCGATAACGATATTCGCTAGCCAAATCCACTTCAACCAATTTACGTGCAAGCTTTTCGATATAAAATTTCCCGACAAGCCCTGCATGATAAGCCGTACCGCACGCCACGATATAAATTTTGTCAATGCCGTCTAAGAAATTTTTATCCCAGTTCAGCTCGTCGAGAACGATTGCGCTACCGTCTTTGGCAATGCGTTTGCTCATGGTGTCGCGAACGGCTTTAGGTTGCTCGTTAATCTCTTTAAGCATGAAGTGTTCGTAGCCACCTTTTTCTGCCGCCTCAGCGTTCCAAGTCACGTGGAAAATTTTTTTATCAACAAGCTCGCCTTGCCTGTTTAAAATTTGCACTGAATTTTTTTTGACAAGTGCAATTTCGCCGTCGTTTAAAATGTAAGTCTGCCGCGTGTGGTTGATAATCGCGGGAATATCAGAGGCGATAAAATTTTCTCCGCGCCCTAAGCCGACAATCAACGGATTATCCTGTTTAGCGCAAATTAAAATGTCGGGGTGCGCCTTCGCCATAAACGCCAACGAATACGAACCCTCAACTTTGCTTAAAACTTCGCGAACAGCCGCTATAAAGTCGCCGCGATAAACTTCCTCTAACAAATGCGCAACAACTTCGGTGTCAGTCTCAGAAGTAAATTTATGCCCTTTAGCAATTAAATCTTCCTTGAGCGGCAAATAATTTTCAATAATGCCGTTATGGACGACGACAAAATCTCCGTGACAATCAGTATGAGGATGGGCATTGCTGTCGGAGGGACGTCCGTGCGTTGCCCAGCGCGTGTGACCAATTCCGACCGTTCCCTCCGGCAAATTATATTTAAGCTTATCTTTGAGCGCGTCGAGCCGCCCAACGGATTTTTCAATGAAAATATTTTCGCCGCAATCAACGGCAATGCCCGCCGAATCGTAGCCGCGATATTCCAATTTAGTTAAGCCGTCTAAAAGAATTGGTGCCGCCTTTTTATCTCCAATGTATCCTACAATCCCGCACATGTTCATTATCCTCCGTTAATACATGAAATTTCTATGAATCATTTGCGGCGATTATATCTTACTTGGCTTATGGCGTCAATCTTTCAGCTCCGCCAAATATCTTTTAAGAGCGTCTTGCCAAGTGGGCAGGCGATTAAAGCCAGCCTCGTCGAGTGACTTTTTACTAAGCCGCGAATTAAACGGACGCCGCGCAGGTGTTGGATATTCAATCGTCGGAATTCCCTCAACTTCAACGTCAAGTTTGGCTTGCTCAAAAATTTCTCTAGTGAATTCCGCCCACGAACAAAAGCCCTCGTTGGTCGCATGGTAAGTTCCGAATTTCTCAGTTGCCGCCATATCAGCCAAAAGTTTTGCCAAGTCGACGGTGTAAGTTGGACTGCCGATTTGGTCGTTAACAACGCGCAATTTATTTCTGGTTTCGGCGAGGCGCAACATAGTTTTAATAAAATTATTTCCATTAATGCCGAAAACCCAGCTCGTGCGAACGATGAAATATTTTTCGAGAATCATGCGGACGGCGTCCTCGCCCAAAAGCTTGCTTCGCCCGTAGACGTTGACGGGTTTTTTTTCGTCGTTGACTTCATAGGGCGTTCTGCCGTCGCCGCCGAAGACGTAATCGGTGCTGATATAAATCATCTTCGCGCCGACTTCGCGGCAAGCTTCCGCCACCCAACGAGTACCAAAGCCGTTGACAGTCAGCGCAAGTTCAGATTCGCTTTCCGCCTTGTCGACAGCCGTATAAGCCGCGCAATGAGCTACTAAATCGGGCTTTTTGTCGAGGATAAAATTTTTCGCGCCCGCCTCAGTCGTCAATTCCAATTCCTCAAGCGAAGGGGCAATATATTCCTCGCCGCGCTTTGTAAGTTCCTTTGCAAGGTCGTAGCCCAGCTGTCCAAGAATGCCTGTGATTAAAATCATTTTGTAATCCTCCATAGATTAAATTTTTGACGTGGCAGATTATATCACACTTTGATTTTGTTGCATAAATAATAATTTTCGCTGTAAGACTTCAAAAACGCAACAACATGCTGTATAATCGCAAAAAAAATTTATTGGAAGTTGTTAGGAGAAAAATTTTGAAGTGGATTAATCATCAAATCGTAACGGGCTTTATCGTATGCACGGCGACGGATAACGCACTTTTTACGGCGTCGGCTATCGTCGGGGCGGTTTTGCCGGACAGGGTTGAAGGCTCGCCGCCCAAAGAAAGTTCAGCTTATTGGAAGTGGCGCAAGAAGCATCGCACGTGGTCGCATTATCCGCTGATTTATTTTGCATTGATTGCCGCCGCGCAGTTTTCTAAAGAATATTATCCCGAACCGACGCTTACCTTTGTGCTAAACTTGATAACTTACGCGCTGGTCGGAGCATTGTTGCATATCGCCGAAGACGGCATTTGCGGTAAGGTGCCGATTTTCACGCCGAATAAAAAATACGGAATAAAACTTTTCAAAGTCGGCTCGTGGCGCGAATATTTTTTCGTCGTGGTGATAATTTTAATTTGCTTATTCGCCCGATTCGGAGATATAAATTTGTTGAGGAGCTACCTTAACCTATGAAAAATTTTTTTACATTTGCAGTGATTGCCGTGTTGATGAGTTTCTTTGCGATATTCGGCATGTACATTGCTGAGAAAACTGACGTGCTCCAACTCAACGGACGCTCGCTTGAAGTGACTTTTTCTCAAGAGGGCGACGATACTTTGATGACGTGGAAGCCGTTGCCATATCCTTGCGTCTACAAAATCACAACGATTAGCCGCACGACTGGGCTTGTTGAGGACTCGCCGCCCTTCCACATTTTTAAAGAGGAGGAGACGCGCTCGGCAAGTTATATCGTTCCGCGTGCGCCAATTCCGACTTATTATTTTATTTCGGCTCGCGGGCTTTTCGGCGAAATTTATCGCTCGGACAAAATTTATCCCAATCCAAATTTCCCGACGCCGCCGCACCCCGTCAGCATTTATCACTACAACGAAAGTAATTCCGCAAGTTTAATGCCGTTCCTCGTGTGGCACACCGTACCCAACGCCGTCTGTTATGAATTGGAAATTTTGGACGCGCCGCCCGAAGTCGAAGGCGGGATTGCTTTATCGAAAATTCACAGTCTCGACAGCACGCGCAAGATTTACACCAACGGTTATCAAGCTGACCTGCGCCCCTTTGCAAATAAAAAAGAACTCTATTGGCGGGCGCGGGCTTTGGGACTTCATCACGAGCCGATTGGCGAATTCTGCGAGGCGGAAAAAATTATCGTCGACGCGACCAAACCGTTTCCGAATTGTCCGCTGATAAATAACTTTGATTTTATGGATTATTTGCCGCAACCGATTTATCACGTGTTTGATTGGATACCGTTGCATGACGGCGTTAAGTATGAAGTTGAATTGGCAACCAAACCCGAAGGCGAAGCGGCTTGGCGCATGGTTTCCGACGACGTATCCAGTTGCTACGACGAATACGGGCGACCTTATGCCGGAGCTTATTATTGGCGCGTGCGTGCACTCGACGAAAATAATAATCCAATCGGCACGTGGTCTAACAGCGAAAAATTTATCGTCGCGGATTACACGGGCGGCGTTGACGTGGCGATTTTGGGTGACAGCATTTCGCACGGCGGCGGCGCGGTTAGTTATTCTCCGCGCGCACTGCAATACAGCTACGAAACTTACATTGACTTCCCCGTTATCAATCTGTCGAAGAGCGGCGACACTTCCCGCACAACCCTTGAACGTTTTAATCAAGACGTCTTACAAATCAAGCCGAAAAATTTAATTATCTCGACGGGCGCAAATTGTCTACGCGACGCGAGCATTTCCGCCGAAGATGTTATCGCTGATTTGGCGGGTATTAATAAACTTTGTGCGCAAAATAATATTCGTCCGATTTTCTTAACGCTCATGCCGATTAACCCCGCCAATTTGCAAAACGCCTTCCACACGCCGACCGACCCGAATTGGCACGCAAAACTTCAGCAAATTAACGACTACATTAAACGGCAAGAATTTTTTATCGACATTGAGCCTTACTTTTACGACGCGCAGGGCACTATGGATACGAGCTTTTCTGTTGACGGTATACACCCCGACATTCGCGGCAAAATGTTAATCGGCGAACTCATCAGCAAAAATAAAAATCTGTTTAAGGAATAAGTTCGCTTAAAATTTCTCTGCCGCCATTTTCTAGGAGATGAGCGGCAATTTTTTTGCCTAAATTGATTTTCCCACGCGGCGCAATTTTCAAAGTCAATCTTCGTAAAGATATAAAAAATGCCCGCAGTCACGGGCTAATAAGTTCGCTTAAAATTTCTCTGCCGCCATTTTCTAGGAGATGAGCGGCAATTTTTTTGCCTAAATTAATTTTTCCAAGCGGCGCAACTTCCGAAGCTTTTATAACTTTTTTTCCGTCGAGTGAGGCAATAAGTGCGCGAACGGTAATTTGCCCGCCGTTAATCCTCGCGAAGACTCCGACGGGAATTTGGCAACTGCCGCCTACTTCTGTTAAAAATTCCCGTTCGACTTTAACCGCCGCAAAAGTTTCAGCGTCGTTTAGTTTCTGCACTAAGGAAAAAATTTTTTCGTCATTTGCGCGGGTTTCGATTGCCAATGCGCCCTGCCCCGCCGCCGGAATTATTTCTGTTAAAAGTTCGTTTATTCGTGACGAGTAGCCGAGCCGCTCCAAACCTGCCGCCGATAAAATTATTGCGTCGAATTCGCCCGCGTCCAATTTCTTCAATCGAGTTTCGACATTGCCGCGCAGATTTTTTATTTGCAAGTCGGGACGCAACGATAAAATTTGAGCCGCCCGCCTAAGGCTTGAAGTTCCCACGACAGAATTTTTCGGGAGCGCGTCAAACGTCGGAAATTTATTGCTTACAAAGGCGTCGAATGGTTGAGCGCGTCTTGTTATCGCCGCGATTTTAAATCCTGTTGGTAATTCGGTCGGCATATCTTTTAAGCTGTGAACCGCCAAATCAATCGCGCCCGCCGCCATTTGCAATTCCAATTCCTTAGTAAATAATCCTTTGCCGCCGATTTTCGCAAGTGGCGCGTCTAAAATTTTGTCGCCGGTCGTGCGCACTTTAACGAGTTCGATTTCCAGCGCGGGGAAAATTTTTTTTAGTTCTGCCGCGACGAATTGCGCTTGCCACAAAGCCAGACGACTTGCCCGCGTTCCGATTTTAATTCTGCGCAAGTGAATTCACCTCGTCGATAAAAAGTGCCTTGACTGCTTGAGTATAAAAATTTTCGGCGTCGGTGCCGGCTGAGGCGTTGAGCTTCATCATCGGCATACGCAAAAGTTTTCGTACAATTCGGCGCGTCATTTGGTCGAGAATTCGTTTTTCGTCGTCGCTCATGTTGGGAAGTTTGCTTGAAACTTTTCGCAGTTCACGAACCCGCATTTTTTCCGCCCGCTCCGATAAGTTTGCCATTAGCGGTTGGAAGTTCAAATATTTAAAGCGTTCCATGACTGCCGCCGCGTCCTCGACGACTATTTTTTTTGCCAATACTGCCTCGCGTTGTCGTGCCTGTAAATTTTTTTCTACAACCGATTCGAGGTCGTCAATATTATAAAGCGTCACGCCCTTAATCTTGCCTACTTCCGGGTCAACGTCGCGGGGAACCGCTATATCAATAAAAAAAATTCCGCGTCCTGCCCTGCGTGTCATGAGCTGTTGAGTTTGCCACGGCTTAACGACATAATGCGGTGCACCCGTTGAAGTAATGATTATATCGACGTGAGCCGCGCTCGTGAAGGCATCTTCCCACGCGACTGCTTGCCCGCCGATTTTTGACGCCATTTCCTCTGCGCGTTCCAAGTGATGATTCGCCACGAAAATTTTCTTCAAGTTGTGCGATAAGAGATGTTGCGCCGTAAGTTGAGCCATTTTGCCCGCGCCGAAAATTAATGCACTTTTGCCGACAAGCCCGCCCAATTTTTTTTCTGCCAACTCAACCGCCGCTGAACTAATCGATACGGAATTATACGCGATTTTAGTTTCAGTGCGGACGCGCTTGCCCGACGCTATCGCCCGATTAAACAGCGTATTTAAAATGGTATCAGTTGCCTCCGCCGCCTTCGCTAAAGCGTAAGCTTCTTTGACTTGTGATAAAATTTGCCCCTCGCCCAAAACTAAAGAGTCAAGCCCCGCCGCCACCTCAAAAAGATGTTCGACGCAAGATTCGTTGTCGAATTCGTAAAGAAATTTTTCGTCGACGCCGCCGATTAAATCGTTGAGAAAATTATAAACACTTTTATCGCAATCTTCCGCCGTGACTGCGTAAATTTCACTACGATTGCAAGTGTTAAGGATAACCGCCTCGCTCAAGCCGTCGTAGCTGTCGAGATTTTCAAGCCCGCGCCGCAAAGCCTCCTTGCTTATCAAAAAATTTTCGCGGACTTCAATGGGAGCCGTCCTGTGATTCAAGCCCAAAACTTTTAAGTGCATGATTTAATTTTTCCTCCAAGTTGTTCTGCAACTTATTATAAAAACTTTTCTGCATGTGTCAAACAAAAAACCCCGCCGCGCCCGACGAGGTTTAAATTTATCCCGCGCAGATTTTATTTAAAAGTTTTGCCGTTTATTGTGTGATTTGTGCCGTTGATGTTTATAATGTCGCCTTTGCTTACGCCGTCGAAAATAACAGAGCCGCCGCCCGAAATCGCCAACGTGAGGTTCCCTTTGCTGAAGGTGCCCTTCGTGAAGGTGCCACCATCTTTGCCGTTTGTCTTCAAAATCTTCAACATATCGCCGCT
>CAMJKR010000115.1 GCA_946406415.1 uncultured Selenomonadales bacterium
CCATAAATCTATATCATATTCAACTAAATCTCCTGCCAAAGGGGTAGTCTGAAGACGAACTTTCCCCATTAAAATCGCTTGGATTCTCTCTTCCTTCTCATTCAGTATGGTATATTCTTTTGAAATGATTTTGAGCGGCGCGAGTAATTCGTTGACGGCGGGTATTGCGGCGATTGCGATTATCAGCGAAATTAACATGACGAACAGCGGAGAAAATTCATATGTGATAATTCCATACAGCGACAATACGCACGACGCGACTAAAATTATCGGCATGATGAAACGCAACATATAAATTTTTCCGAGCGGCGGCAATTCCTCTTCCACGCTTACAATTAGTTCGCTTGTGTCGTGATTGTTCGGCATTAATCGCGCATAAGCTTCAAGGTCGAGCGACAATCGGGGACGTTGCAAAATTTCAGCGACGCCGCGTTGACGATTTCTAATCTCGTTAAAGTCGGGTGGTTCCGGATTAAATGCAGCGGCAAGTAAATCCCTGCCGCGTTTCGTTCTAGCCGCGCAAATATATTGGAAGATTGAGCCTTCGCCAAAAATGTGCAAGTCAACATCTTGCGGACGATTATTTTTTAAGTAAATGCTACCGTCGTTGGAACGCTTGCGCCACGTGCCGCGCGCCCTAGCAATGTAAGAATTCAAAACTGTCATGCGACTTTTCAAAAATCTTTTGCGGCGTTTAAGTTCGTCGTGATAATTTATCAGCCGAATAAAAATCATCGCAAGCAATGCCGCAATAATATAGCAATAACGAGTATGCGTGTCCCAGCCGATAGCAAAACTTCCAACCGCCGCAAGAAATATTATCGAACGAGCAGCGACGATTTTTTTTTCGCGGTTGTGCAAAGTCTTTTGTTCAGCTAGGTCAATTTCGCGTTCGTTGTCGTAGAATTGTCGATTCATTAATTATCCTTTTCTCTTGCAGTAGACGGATTAAAAAACTGCAAGACCATTTCAAAAACAAATTCGCGGTTTTCAGCGAACGGCAAAAGATGTCCGCTGTTGGGCACCGTGATAATTTTTTTAACTGCAGAGCCAACGTTGTCCATAATAAATCTTGCAGAGCGCGGTTGAGCGGTGTGGTCGTCTTCGCCGTGCATGATTAAAATCGGCGCAGTAACTTTAGGCAAAAGATTTTTCACGTCGTCAATCAGCTCAACGAGTTCATGAACGCTTACGAGCGGCGTTTTTTCGTAGACGTTGTTGACGGCGGGCGGAACGTCAATTAATTTTTTTCGCGGCTGAACAATGCAAGCATTGCCGCAAAATTCTTTGGGCGGTAAATTTTTCAATCCAAGCCCGTCATCAATAAAAATCGGCGCGGCAAGCGTCACAATCTTTGCAACGTCTTGTTGCGTCGAAAGTTTCAAAGTTAAAATCCCGCCCATTGAATGCCCAACGACGTAAATTTTATCGCAAACGCCGCGCAGAATATAAAAGCCGTCGAGCACCGAGTTAAACCAATCGTCTTTGTTCGTGCGCATTAAATCGTTTTCGTTAGTGCCGTGTCCTGCCAGTCGCGGGCAGAAGACAGTATAATTTTTTTGATTGAGAAAGTTTCCGAGTAAAGAAAGTTCAACAGGCAGTCCGGTGAAGCCGTGAATCAGCAACACGCCACTTGAGCCGCCTTTCATAAAAAAAGGTTCTCCGCCTTCTATCAAAACAAATTCCTCCTACATGGAAAGTTTAGCAATTATCAAAGTGATTATCGCGAATAAAATTCCAAGAATAATAGTCAGCCGCGCAAGTAAAGCGTCCATGCCACGAGCTTTGCCCGAAAAAACTGCGTCCGAGCCGCCGTCCATGCCGCCCATGCCGCCCGACTTTGCCTCTTGACCCAAAATGACCGCGATAAGCGCGAGTGATATTATCGCGTCCAATACCATTAAAACTGTCATCATTTATAATCCCAACTCCTAATCTTGTGACATGTGATAACTTAACGCACTCAAGCCGATTGATAAATCTTCGTTGACGAGCGGTATTTCCGACGGCACGTTAAGTTTTATCGGCGCGAAATTCCAAATGCCCTTGACGCCCGCCTCAATCAATTTATCAGCAACGTTTTGAGCTTCAGTCGCGGGAACCGTGATAATGCCAATGTCTACCTCCCGCTTATCAATAACTTTTTTCATAGCGGAAACGGCGTTTACTTTGATTCCGTTAACTTCGGTGCCGACGATTTCTTTATTCTTGTCGAAAAGAGCCACGACCGAAAAGCCCAGCGACGCGAAGTTAACATAATTGGCAAGTGCGCCGCCCAAATGCCCCACGCCGACAATCGCCAGCCGCCACCTGTTTTGCAAGCCCAAAATGTTGCTGATTCTACTTTTGAGTTCGCGCACGTCGTAGCCAATGCCTTTCCTGCCGAATTGCCCGAACGTCGCTAAGTCCTTGCGGATTTGTTCGGGCGTAATATCCAGTCGTTTCCCCAATTCGTCCGAAGAGATTATGCTTGTCTTCTCCGCCTCAACCAGTCGCAATGTCCTAAAATACAATGGCAACCGGTCAATCGTCGCCTGTGAAATTATCTTCTTCAAATGTGCCGCCTCCTTTTGCTTGAGTTAATGTCTTCTTCCGGCATTAAATGTATTGCCGCCCCCAACGCTCCGAGCATCCACATTAGCATTGCGCTTGGAATATTAAAAAGTAAATGATCCGTCAAGCCGTTCAATGCCATAGACAGGAACGCCAGCCCTATTCCGAATTTAAATCCGTCGAGAAATTTTTTATCGTCAATCTTAGTCACGTCGTCCCATTCGACTAACGGCTTGTCAGTTTCTTTAGGTACGTCGTCAAGCTTAATAATTTTCGCGGAAATATTTTCGCCGGCAACGGGAATATTTTCTACCGTAGCAATTTTTTCCTCGTCAGCAGGACGCTTGCTCCACTTCATGTCCTCGTGGTGAACAACGTCAAGGCGACGGATTTTTTTTATATGCGGCGTTTTTTTCTTGCCGAACAAGTCCAGAAATCTATTCGAGAAGTCGGCAAGTTTTTCATTAACCATATTGGAAAGCTCCTGCAGAAACGAACTTGACGAAATAATTTTATCAAGGTGCCGGCTCAACCAATTTTCAACGCTATGTTCGCTTGCGCCCAAAGAGATAAGCATTGTCCCGAAAAAATACCAGAAAAACGCCAACGCCCCGACAATCCCAATTTCCGCCGCGATGTTTAAATAAATGTTGTGCGCGTGGTAAATGATAATATTCAAATCGGCGACGTAATAATTGTATTGCGGGTAGACAAATTGATAAGCCCCCCAGCCAATGCCCGCAAACGGGTGGTCGCTAATCATGGCAATAGTACTTACCCAAATGCCGACGCGCACGCCCTCCGATGAATCACCCATGTTAAACGCCGATAAAATTCTGTTAACAAAAGTCGTGTCGCTGTAAGCAATTAGCCCAATAACTACCGCGAAGAAAACTAAAACGCGCCAATCTTTGAGCACGCCATAAACCGCAAAGACTACTACTATTGCAATGAACGCGCCCCGCGAATACGTCATAACTAAGCACGCGGTGAGCAAGATTATCGCGCTGATTAAAATTATTTTGTGCGAACGCTGTTCAGCTTTTGATAATAATCCCAATGCCAAGCAAATAAAAATGTCCAGATAACCCGCCAGCACGTTGGGATTTTCCAGGGTCGAGAAAATGCGCTTCTTCAATTCGGGGAAGGCGTCGGGGTCTGTCCACTTTACATCAGCCGCGTCCACGCCGAAGACAAATTGGAAAAATCCCCACAGCACAACTAAAACCGCCGACGCGCCGAGAGCTTGAGCCACTTTTTTAACCTGCGCGGGCGTGCGAATTGATTGCCCGACGATTAGATAAGTTAGGGCGTAAACGCCGACGAGTGATAAATAATTATGGATTAACCCAAAACTAAGTACCGACGACAGAAAGACACTTGCCGCGCCAATTAGCAAAAAAATTGCAACAGGCACGTCGAAGGGCAAGCTCCGCATTTTGTAACGCGTATCAATTCTCATGCGCAAAAAGGCAGTTATCACGCCGAACATAACCGCCGCCGCCGCAATCGTGGGAGAAAGCGCGAGGAAAAACGCTTCTACCAAAATGGCGTAGAGCGTCCACGTCTCCAAGTTTTTAATTCGCCTTCGTCTGGCAAAAACGCTTATCCTGTCCACTTTCTCGCCTCTTTTCTTAAGCAATAAAAAATTTTCTAACTGCGCCGATTAGATACAACGAACCCGCGATAATCTTAACGTCGCCGCCGGAATTTTTAAGCCGCTCGACTGCCGCAAAATTATCTTCGACTGCAACGCAATTAACGTCGCGTCCACGTAAAATTTCGCATAAAGTTTCAGGTTCAGCGGTGCGTTCAGAGGGAACTTTTGTGACGATAACAAAATCATCTGTGCGGAATAAAATTTTTATCATCTCGTCGAAATTTTTATCTTTGAGCACGCCGAATAGCCAAATTCTTTTGCCGCGTGGAAAATTTTTATCCAAACTTTCACGAAGAGCCGCCGCCCCGTGAGGATTGTGCGCCCCGTCAATCACGACGTTACCAATAACTTCAAAGCGTCCAGCCCATTTTACATTAGCTAAGCCAGCCGCAATCGCCGTTTTATCAAGTCCTAAAACTTCCGCCGCCTTAATCGCAATCGCCGCGTTAAATTTCTGATATTCGCCGCGCAGGTTTAGCTGGTAGCTGTTAGCTGTTAACTGTTGGCTGTTAACTTCGTAAAGCGGAGAATTTTTTTCTTTAGCAACGGCACGAATAATTTTAAGCGGTTCGCCGTTCACGCCCGTAATCGTCGGGACATTCGGTCTGATAATGCCCGCCTTGTTTCGTGCAATACCGTTCAAATCGCCCAAAATATTTTCGTGGTCAAGCGCGACGGTCGTTATAATGCAAAGTTCAGGCGTGATAATATTCGTCGAATCAAAAGTTCCGCCCAAGCCGACTTCGACAACTGCCACGTCAACCTTTTGAATTTTAAAATAGAGGAACGCGGCAAGCGTCAAAGTTTCAAAGTGCGTGGCGTCAATGTTGCTATCCTTCACGCGGAAAATCATATCGGTAAAGTCATCTTCGGAAATATTTTCTCTATTTATTTGAATTCGTTCGCAATAACTTTCCAAGTGCGGCGACGTAAACAATCCGACTTTTAAGCCTTGAGCCTTAAGCATTTCTGCGAGCATAGCGCATACTGAACCTTTACCGTTGGTGCCTGTCACGTGAATTGTACGATAAAAATTTTGCGGATTGCCGAGCGCGGCGGCAAGTTTCTTTGTGCGTTCCAGACCTTCCTTTATCCCGAACTGGCAAAGTTGCTCCAAATATTTCAGCGCGTCTTTATAAGTCTTCAAGTTGTTTAATCCTCTGTTCAAGCGACGAAATTTTTTCTTCAGCGGCGGCAAGTTTATCGCGCTCCGATTGAACGACTTCTGCCGGTGCCTTGCTTAAAAAGCGTTCGTTATTGAGCTTACCCACAGTCGACGCCGCGCCCTTGCGAACTTTTTCCAATTCCTTAGTCAAGCGTGCGATTTCTTTATCCGTGTCGATTAATCCTTCAAGCGGCAAATAAATTTCCACGCCCTCAATCACGCCGCTCATTGCGTGCAAAGGTTTTTCTTCAGCAAAAGTTATTGGCTCCGCAAACGTCAACGCGGCTACATAGTTAATGCACTCCTGCAAAATTTCTTTGTGCCGTGCACTTTTAAGTTTCAAGACGACTGCCGCTTTTTTGCGCGAATCAATTCCCAGCTCCGATTTCAAGTTGCGGATTGTTTTAACGACGTTCAAAATTACGTTCGCGAATTCTTCCACGTCGTATTTGTCGGTTAGTAAATCTTTTAATTCGTCGCGTGTAGGATACGGCGCGAGCATGATTGAGTCTTGCGCGTTCGGAAGTTTCTGCCTAATAATTTCCGTCAAGAACGGCATAAACGGATGCAACAATCTAAGCGTGCACTCCAAAACTTTTTCCAGAACGAACAGAGCCGTTGCCTTAGCTTTTGCGTCCGAACCGTAAAGCCGCGCTTTTGTCAGCTCAATGTAATAGTCGCAGAACTCAGACCAAATAAAATCGTTAAGGAGCCGAGCCGCCTCGCCCAATTCAAACCGCTCAATATTTTTCGTGACACCCTCAATCGTTTTTGCCAGCTCACTGATAATCCACACGTCAGCAAATTCCAAATCTTCCCGCGCAGGTTTAAATTTCTCGTCGAAGCCTTCCAAGTTCATCAACAAAAATCTTGAGGCATTCCAGATTTTGTTTGCAAAGTTCCGCGCAGATTCGACTTTCGACCAATAAAAGCGTAAATCGTTGCCGGGTGTGTTGCCCGTCACCAACATAAACCGCAAAGAATCCGCGCCATATTTATCAATCACTTCAACCGGATCAATGCCGTTGCCAAGCGATTTTGTCATCTTGCGCCCTTGCTCGTCGCGCACTAAGCCATGAATAAACACATGCTTAAATGGAACTTCGCCGCGGAATTTCAGCCCCATCATAACCATACGAACAACCCAGAAGAAAATTATATCGTAGCCCGTTACGAGGACGCTTGTCGGATAAAATTTTTTAAGTTCGGGCGTTTCTTCCGGATAACCCAGCGTACTGAACGGCCACAGCGCACTTGAAAACCACGTGTCTAAAACGTCTTCTTCGCGCCGCAAATTTTTTCCGTGACAATGCGGGCATTCTTCAATATCCGTTTCTGAAACTGTCATTTCGCCGCAATCGTCGCAATACCACGCCGGAATTTGATGTCCCCACCACAGCTGCCGACTTATACACCAGTCGCGAATATTTTCAAGCCAGTTGATATAAATTTTTGTAAAGCGTTCCGGAACAAATTTTAATTCGCCGGACTTAACAGCCTCAATCGCGGGCTTAGCGAGCGTTTCCATTTTAACGAACCATTGCTTGCTTATCAGCGGCTCAACAGTCGTGTGACAGCGCGAGCAATGTCCGACGGCGTGTTCATAAGGCTCAACCTTAACTAAAAAGCCGCCCGCTTCCAAGTCTTTAACAATAACTTCGCGGCATTTATAGCGGTCAAGCCCAGAATATTTCCCGACGTTATCAGCCATTGTGCCATCGTTGTTTATAACTTTAACCTGTTCTAAGTTGTGGCGAAGTCCC
>CAMJKR010000116.1 GCA_946406415.1 uncultured Selenomonadales bacterium
GCGGCACTGGCAACGATTCAATTCTCGGCGGCGCGGGTAATGATTCAATCGCGGGCAATAGCGGCGCAGATACTTTAAGCGGCGGCTCCGGTAATGATTCAATTCTCGGCGGCGCGGGCAATGACTCCCTCGCGGGCGGAACCGGCAACGATTCTTTATGGGGCGGCTCCGGTAAAGATATTTTCTATTACGCGAGCGGCGACGGCAAAGATATTATTTACGGTTTCGACAACAAAGATACTTTGACGTTAGACAATCTCGACTTTACGACGTCTTACAGCGCGTCTAAGGGCAAAATCGTTTTCAAAGTCGACGGCGGCTCCGTTACGCTCTTTGACTTCACCGCGACAACTTTCCACGTCAACGACAAAACTTATACGATGATAAGCGGCAAAAAACTGGTGGAACAATCCTAATCACCAACCACTAACCCCTAGTCACTAAAATCCCGTCAACGTGGCGGGATTTTTTTTGCGAACGTTCTAACAGCGCGGAAAAAATCGGCTCGCCGCCGCACAAATCCGAAATTAAAAATGCCGCGCCCGATACAACTATCAAGCCGACGAGGTGTTCAAATTGCCCAGTCAACTCTAAAATTAAAATGCTACCTGTTACAGGAGCTTTGACGACTGCCGCAAAAAACGCCGCCATTCCGAAGATTATAAAAAGCGTTATCCAATCCGCCGTAAAAAAATTTAGCGCGTTGCCGATTCGTGCGAAAATATTTCCAATCAACGCACCGATAACTAAAACCGGTAAAAATAATCCGCCCGGCGCGTTCGTGCCAAAACATATCAGCGTATAAAAAATTTTCCCTGCCAATAAAATTGTCAGCAAACTCAACGCCGTTTGTGTGATTAAAATTTCGTCGACTAAAACATTTCCACAGCCGAGCACTTGCGGTAACTTTATTCCGAGCGGTATTGCCAATAGCAACGGTACGGCGAATCTTTTCCAGCCGAAAATTTTTAATCCGTCGTAAGCGTCAAGCGCGAAGATTAACGCCTTAGAAAAAAACGCTCCGACTGCGCCGCAAATCACTCCGAGCAAAATAAAAAGCGCAACGAATTTTAACGGCGTCGCACTCATTGCCGCTATCATTTCTAAATCAAAACCAGTCATAACCGACGGCACATGGAGCGGCGTCGCTGTGATTGTCTCAAAAACCGGTCGAATGCCGAAAAAAATTTTTACGACAAATGACGCGCTGATTGCCGCCGTCACTGCCGCGATTAAAATTTCCTGCGAAAATCTTTTGCGCAATTCCTCAATGCAAAAAATTACGCCCGCCAATGGTGCGCTGAAAACTGCCGCCAATCCTGCGCCCGCTCCCGCCGTTAATAAAAAATTTCCCTCAACTGCCTCGTGATGTTTATTCTTAGCGTAAAGTATCTTGCTGAAAAAATTCCCGACTGCCGCGCCGAATTGCGCACTGATTCCCGCCCGTCCCAACGACAAGCCCGCGCCTATTCCCAAAATCGTCGCGAAAAATTTTACCGCCAATAATCGGAACGGCTTAACCATCCGCGCCCGCCCTTGTAAAATTCCTTTTAACTGAGGCACGCCGCTCCCTGCAACTTGCGCATCGAAGTTTACAGCTTTGGATAAAATTGCCGCCAATAAAATCATCACGCCGATTGCTAAAAAAATTCTTCCTAAGCTGTTGACGTGCATAAAAATAATCGGGCGATAAATGTCCGCCTCGTCGAGTAAAAATCTCAACGTCGCCACGACCGCGCCCGTAAATATTCCGACGACTGCGCCCTCAAAAAATAATCGAATTCGCAGGAGCCGCCGATTGCTTAACAAAATTTTCACTTCCTTAGAACGGAGGACGCCTCATGCCGCCCATGCCGCCTTGAGTAGTAACTTTCTTCGCGGCTTCGTAAGTCGTGGAAACGTCGTCGCCGGGATTTAAGCCGCCGCCTGTAACTTCGACAAATTCCTCGCCATAAAGACCGACGGTGATATAAACTTTTTCGGCAACGTCTTTGCCTTTTGCGTCTTTGGTGATTCGTTCGACGTAAGAGCCTTTAGCGTCGGTTTTAAGCGCATCAATCGGTACACAAAGCGCATTGTTAACTTGCCCAACGATAATGTCAAGTCGCGCAGTCATAGCTGGCAACAAAAGATTTTCATCATCGGGCGCACTGAACGTCACGTAGTAATAAATGACGGCGTTGCTTGAGCTTGAATTTGAACTCGTCGAGGAGCTTGTGTCCCAAGAATTTGTCGTATCTGTCTGCGAAATTTTCATGACTTCCGCGCGGAAAGTTTTATCGGGATAAGCGTCAACTGTAAACGTCGCCCGCTCGCCAACTTTAACGCTGCCAATGTCAGTCTCGTCGACTTTAGCCTTAACAAGTTTCTCGCTTAAATCTGCAATACGCATGATAACAGTTGGATTCGTCGAGCCTTGAACTGCCATAGTACCGGGCGTTTTTGGTTCACCGACAACTACGCCGTCCATTGGCGCGGTTATGACAGTTTGATTAACGTCGTCTTCTGCAAGCTCCACTGCCGATTTTGCGCGGTCGTATTCGTATTGCGCATCTTGAAGTTCCTGCAAAGATTTCGCGCCGATTTTATAAAGTCTATCTGTACGCTCCAATTTTTGGCGGGCATTTGTCAACGTAAAATTTGCTTGGTCTAATTTCGCTTCAAAATCCTTGCCGTCGAGAATCGCCACGATTTGCCCCTCTGTCACGTGGTCATTTTCCTCAACTAAAATCTCTTTGATTCGTGCCGTAACTTTGCCGCTAACTTCAACGCTATCACGCGGTTGAACGGTGCCCGTTGCTGAAACTGTTTTGATTAAGTCCATGCGTACAACTTTTTCCGTCTCGTAAGTTTTAGTCGTTTCTTCAACAACTTTATCCGTATAAAATTTATAACCGACCGCCGCGCCAATAATCAAAACCGCGACGATTAAAATTTTCCACTTCATAAGAAAAACTCCCTACTGTCTAATTGCTTTTAGGGTATCGCCGACAGCGTGCGCTAAATCAAAACTGTAGCGCATAACGTCGTAGCGTGCACTGACATTATTTTTCTTAGCCGTCGAAAGTGCAACTTCCGCGTCTAAAACGTCAAGCAAAATTCCCTCGCCGACGTTGTAGCGTTCGGTTGCAATAAAGCGTTCTTCCTCTGCAAGCTCAACCGCCCGTTGCGTCGTCGTCATTCTAAGCAAGGCGATTCTCAAATTTTTATGCGCCGTTACAACGTCTTCTTGCACGCTATCTAAATCGGCGTCCATCGCAAGCTTTAGGCGTTCGACTTCGACTTTAGCTGATTCGACTGCCGCACGAGTTACACCGCTATCAAAAATGCTCCACGAGGCATGAACTCCTGCTGAGGCGTCGGGCGTAAAATGCCATCTGCGCGATTGCCCGCTTAAATCTGTGCCGACGCTCGCTGAAACTTCAGGCAACCAACCGGATTTTGCGCTTATAACGTTGAGTTCACCTTGCTCAATTCTAAGGGCGTCTGCTTTCAAGTCAAGCCGATTTTCTTCCGCCTCCAACAAATATTTTTCTACGTCCTCAAGCTTGAGATGAGTTTCAAAATCCTCGACAGTCAAGTTGGCGATTGAATTTGTCGACATAAGCGTTGCCAAATTTGTAAGCGCAACTTCGTAAGTGGCATGTGAGCGGGCGGCGTCTTGCAAAGCGTTGCTTGTTTCGACCTGCGCACGAAGCAAATCAATTTTAGCCTTTGCGCCCGCGTCGTATTGAGCGGCTATCATTTTTTCATGCTCCGACAAATTTTTTTCCGTCTCCAAATTTACTCGCGACGTCGCTAAATTTTCCAGCGCGTTAACGTAAGCCGTAACCACTTGATAAATCAAATCGTCCTGCGCCTGCGAAAATTCTAACTTAGAAATGTCAATGTCCAATTCCGCCAATTTTATTGCCGTCTCAAGTCGTTTGCCCGTATACAGCGGCACCGACGCACTCAAGCCCGTCGATAAGCTCTCGGATTCTTCGACGCCCTCTACCTTTGAAATGTTTGCTCCACCCGATGCGCTTATCGAAACGCCTTTTCTGCCCCGCGCAGATTTTAATGACTCTTCGGCGACACGGATTGATTGTTCAGTTCGTTGGAGGTTTGGATTGTTTATCAGTGCTGTTTGAACTGCTTGCTGAACTGGCAACGCTTGCGCCGGCGTCGACAGCAGCAACGTTGTTAGGATTGCCGTTAAAAACTTTCTCATTGTGATTCTCCTTGACAATAGGACTTTCTTTAGCCAAGTTTATTACATCGTCGGCGGTTACCGATTTTTTTTCTTCGGGCGGTTTTTTTTCAGGCTCCAAAGGCTCGTTTAGCGTCTGTGAAAGTGCCGCCTGCGCCTTGCGAAATTCTTTTAAGCCTTTGCCGATTGCCCGCCCCACTTCCGGCAATTTAGAAGGTCCGAATACTATCAGCCCGACGATTAAAATTATTATGAATTCTCCCGCGCTTATCCCAAACATTTTTATCACTCCAAAATTTTTTCATAGCTATTATATCATGTGCTAAACTTTATTCAAATATTTTTCATAAAAAAATCCCGCCTTGCGACGGGTTCAAACTTAAGATTTAAAATTTTTAAAGGGTGCCCTTAGTCGAGGGAACGCCTTTAATTTTTTCGTCGATAGTGACGGCGGTTTTCAGCGCGTGCCCTAATGCCTTAAAAATCGCTTCAACCTTGTGATGAGAATTTTTCCCGTAAAAAATTTTTACGTGCAAAGTTATTCCAGCATTGAAAGCAAACGCCCGCAAAAATTCTTCAACAAGTTCCGTATCAAAATCGCCAATCATAGGCGCAAGTTCGCCGACTTCGCAGACAAGGAACGGACGCCCGCTGATGTCTAAACTAACCAAAGCTAAAGTCTCGTCCATTGGCAAGAAAAAAGTTCCGTAGCGAGTAATGCCGCGTTTGTCGCCTAAAGCCGCCTTCAACGCTGCGCCTAACGAAATGCCAATATCTTCTATGCTGTGGTGAGCGTCAACTTCAAAATCGCCCGCGCAGATAACTTTTAAATCAAATTGCCCGTGCGCCGCGAATAAGGTCAGCATGTGATTAAAAAAGCCAACGCCCGACGAAATTTCCGTCTTGCCCGCGCCGTCAAGATTTATTTCAACGTCGACGCGAGTTTCATTCGTTGCACGATTTATTTTTCCGATTCTCATTGCCCGCCCTCCAGGAAATACTTAATTGCGCTGAAAACTTCATCATTCTCGATTCGCGTACCGATTGATATTCGTAAACAATTTTTTAATCCAAACGCGTTCGGCGAAAAATATCTTATGCCAATATCCAGCGACTCCAGATAATTTTTTAGCTCTTCTGCGCGGGCAAGACGAATCAAAATAAAATTTGCCTCCGACGGAAAAACTTCGACGTCGCGAATTTTTTTAAGACGTTCACTCATGCGCTTGCGTTCAGCGATTATCATCTGCAAACGCGGAACAAATTCATCGCGCATTTGATAGACAATATCCGCCGCCGCCAATGTCAAAACATTCATGTGGTAAGGCATAAAAGTTCTGTTAATCATGCGTGTAACTTCAGGTTGGGCAATCATGTAGCCGACGCGAGCACCCGCCATACCATAAGCTTTGGAAAAAGTTCGTGCGACAATTAAGTTTGAATAATTTTTAACAAGATTGACTGCTGAACGTCCGTAAAACTCAACATAAGCCTCGTCAAGCAAAAATGCGCACTCAATCGACGCGGCAATTTTTTCGATCTGCGCGGGCGTCAAGGCGTTGCCAGTCGGATTATTCGGATTGCAGACGACGGCGAGGCTTGCGTTGACTTCGCGGATTTTTTTTATGAACTCGTCGACGTTGAGATTAAATTTCTCGTCAAGGTTAAAAGGCACGCCCTCCGCGTCAGCCGCTTTTGCGTAAATTTTGTACATGGAAAAGCTCGGTTGCGGATAAACTACTTTATGACCCGCGCCGCCAAAAGCGTGAAAAACTTTCTCGATAATTTCGCTGGAGCCGCTGCCCAATAAAACTTGCGACGTATCGACGGAAAAATTTTTGGCAATCTGTTCGACAAGCGAATAATATTCCTCGTTCGGGTAGCGATTGAACGCCAACAACGCCAACCGATTAATCACGCGCTCTTCAACCAACGGCGGCAAGTTCATTGTCGATTCGTTCGCGTTGACTTTTATCCGATAACTTTTTTCCACTCCGTCATATGACGGCATTTTGTCCAGTTCGTTGCGATAATTTAGCATTTGCAAAACCTCTTTAAAATTTTTTTAGATTATAACAGAAATATACTTTAGCTTGCAAAGTTTCTGCAAGGCGGCTAAAATATTTGCGGAGATGATTAAAATGTTTCGCGGCGAGTTGGAACGATTCGGCTTGAACGACGCGCAGATTGACCTTTGCCAAAAATTTTATCGGCTGGTGATTGAACAAAATCGCGTAATGAATTTGACGACGATAACCGAGCCGCACGAATTCGCAATCAAGCATATAATTGATTCGTTGAGCGCGTGGGACGAAAAAATTTTTCAAGACGTCGAACGAATTGCCGACATTGGAACGGGCGCGGGCTTCCCTGCTATACCGTTGAAAATTTTTCGCCCGCAAATAAAATTCTGCTTGATTGATTCGCTAAATAAGCGCGTGGAATTTTTAAAACGAGTTGTCGCGGAATTGGAGCTTGACGGCGTAGAAATTTTTCACGGACGAGCAGAGGAGCTTGCCAAGCAAAAAAATTTTCGTGAACAATTCGACGTTGTGACTTCGCGAGCCGTCGCCCGATTAAATATTTTAGCGGAATATTGTTTGCCTTTCGTAAAAGTTGGGGGAAAATTCATAGCTTTGAAAGGCAAAAATTTTCGCGAGGAACTTGACGAGGCACGAGCGGCAATAAAAATTTTGGGCGGCGGGGAAATTATCATTCGCGAAATAAAATTGCCGACGCTTGACGATTCACGAGCCGTAATTTACATTGACAAGAAAAAATCGACGCCAAATAAATATCCGCGTCGTGAAAGTGTAATTAGGACTAAAAATTGGGGAATGGGGAATTAACGTCAACTACTCAATAGGAGTTTGCAGTTAGCTTACGCCACCGCGTTCGGCTGGTTGACTACAGCCCTGCAAATATTTCTACTTGCAACATTGAA
>CAMJKR010000117.1 GCA_946406415.1 uncultured Selenomonadales bacterium
TTGGCAATCTTAAGCAAAAGTGATAGAATTCAGCTAAAAGTGGTCAAGTTAAAAAACATTCGAGGACGGCGGCTCCAACTCAACCAACAATCCCGAAAAGAAATCATTCTTCGACAAGATTAAGGACTTATTTGAGTAAAAATTTTTATCGTAACAGCGGTAAGACTTTTGTTAAGTCTTGCCGTTTTATTTTTGGCAATCTTAAGCAAAAGTGATAGAATTCAGCTAAAAGTGGTCAAGTTAAAAACGTAGCAGTGAATTATAATTGAATCGGAGGTGTGCCAATGAAACTCGTTCAGGACTGGCAGATATTGAAACAAGGTCGCCGAATAGATTTTGCAATAATAACGGGAATCACGCTGATATTTTTAATCGTAATAGCAATGAACGACCGCTTAATGTTTCAAGTAACTGCAAATCAGACGGAAGAAATCGGGCAAATGCAACTGGAAGTAATTCGCTCGGACTTTCAAAGGACGTTGCAAGAGGCGGAAAGCACAACAATCCGCATGGCAATGGAAGCCGAACAATTACTCAAGAACAAAACCCCGCGCCAAGACATTGAAACTTACTTTTATAAACGCAAACGGGAACAAAAAAATTTAACGGGCGGCGTGTGTTTCAATGTCTACATAGCGGGCAAAGATTGGTCAGTAATTCCCGATTTTGATATGCCTGCCGACTATCACGCGCAAGAAAGGCTTTGGTACAAGGGCGCGGCGGAAAATCCCGGTCAAATTTACATAAGCGAACCATATATCGACGCAATGACCGGCATAATGTGTTATACAATGTCGAAAATGTTGCCGGATAAAGAAACCGTCGTCGCACTAGATTTTAATTTCTCCGATGTGCAACATTTGATACACCGCATGAACGAATTGGGCAATCGCGAATCGCTGATTGTGACTGAAGACGGCATGATAATCGGCTACAGCAACATGAATTTGGTCGGCGAAAAAATTTCCCAAAAATTACCCGACTACGACAGCATTTTAACCCAAATTATACAGTCGAAACGCCGGGAAAGTTTTGTTGCGCAAATTGACGGCGAGGAATGCACCATTTTTACCGGCAAGACGGACAACGATTGGTATATGATTCTCAGCGTCGACAATCAATCGTTTTATAAGGATAGTTATCAGCAAATTATTTTCATGACAATATCAAGTCTGGTAATGATGTTGGCGATAATTTTTTTCTACCTAAACGCAATGAAAAATGGCTTGCGTGCGGAAAATGCGTTGCGCGTCAAGGAAGAATTTTTATCGCATTTATCAAAGGAATTGCGCAATCCGTTGCAGGTGATTTTGGACGCCTCAAGCGTTAAAACTATGCATTCACACGCAAACCCCGCAGAAAAAGCCGCCGAAGTTCGCGAATCCGCGCTGAAACTTTCCGACATGTTAGACAATCTGTTTTCGTTCTCGACGATAGTTTCAGACGCCAAAAAAGATTTTTCGACGAGCAAAGCTTTTCAAGACGAGGAACTTTCAAAAGTCAGTAGCTACTCGAAATGGGGGATTATCGCGGTATTAGTGGCGGCAATGGTTTTTGCGTTCGTGATTTGTTTTAAAACGACAGTTAGTTGGGGCGATACCAAAATGAGCCGCGAGGTTGACGTTTACGAGCACAAACTTTCTAACTGGATTGAAAAGCAACGCAGTATCTTGAGCATGTTTGTAAACGTCATCGGCGAAAATCCCGAAATTATGAATGATTACGCCTCCGCCATAAAATTTTTGGACAATATCGCGCAGAACTATCCGGAAATTTCTGCTTGCTATTTGGCTAATCCTTACAGGGAGCACCAGCTTATAATGAATAACGGTTGGGAATCGAGCGACCCAAATTGGCATGTTGATAAGCGTCCTTGGTATATCGATACGGAAAAATCAGCGGAAGGTTTTAGCGTTTCGGCTCCATATTATGACGCGCAAACGGGTTTGTATTGTGTAACATTTTCGCAGATAGTTTACGGGCGCAACGGCGAATTTTTGGGCATTTTTGGTATAGATTTTTATTTAGATAGATTGGTTCAAGTTTTGGGCGCGAGCTACACCAAAGACGGCTACGCTTTTTTAGTCGACAGGAACGGAATTATCATCAATCACCCGAACAATAATTATCAGCTATCGATGAGCCAAATGATCGACATTGCCGGCACGGAATATTCTAACGTCTACTACAGCGGCGATGTTTTGACGTTAAGAGACTACACGAATCACTTTGTGGCGTGCATTTCCAAGAAAAATAAAATTTCGGACTTCACGGTTATAGTTGCTAACAGCTGGTGGAATATTTATGGTAATGTTACGCTTTTGGGCGGGCTGTTTATAATTTTGTTGGCGGCGTGCGTTATAATCGTAAAGTTTTTAATAAATCGGTTGCTAAGGTGGCAAGATTCAGTTAATCAGCAATTAAAGCAGGCGTCGGAAACGGCAATGGCGGCAAGTAAGGCGAAGTCGCAATTTTTAGCGCAAATGTCGCACGAGATACGCACGCCGATAAATGCAGTGCTCGGAATGAACGAAATGATTCTGCGCGAGAGTAAAGCTCCGGAAATTTTAGATTACGCGACGAATATTCAAAGCGCGGGGCGGACGCTTTTGGCGTTAATAAATTCAATCCTCGACTTCAGCAAGATTGAGGATGGCAAAATGGAAATAATCCCCATGCGCTACGAGACGATACATTTGCTTGACGACTTGATAAATATGATTTCGGAACGTGCAAAAAAGAAAAACTTGCAACTTAAAACGGAAATATCACCGCATTTGCCGAAAACTTTATACGGCGACGACGTGCGCTTGCGGCAAGTAATTGTAAATCTTTTAACGAACGCGGTTAAATATACGCACAAAGGCTCGGTCACGTTGAAAATCGACGGGAAAGAACTCGACGCTGATACCTTTGAATTGCAAGTAAAAGTTTCAGACACGGGCATAGGAATTAGGCAGGAAGATATTCAAAAACTTTTCCAATCGTTCATACGGCTCGACGAGGAAAAAAATCGCAACATTGAGGGCACGGGGCTTGGTATAGCGATTGTGCAAAAACTTTTGTCGATGATGGGCAGCAAGCTTGAAGTCGCCAGCGAATACGGCAAAGGCTCGGAGTTTTCGTTTAAGGTTAAGCAAAAAATTATCGACAAAACAGCTTTAGGCAACTACGACGAGAATCACGCTAAAGAACTCGACAAGAAGGCGAAAAAATTTTTAACGGCGGAGGGCGCGAGAGTTTTGGCGGTCGACGATAACGACATGAATTTAAAAGTTATCAGCGGGTTGCTCAAGCGCAATAAAATTTTCCCCGACTTAGCGGAGAGCGGGCAAGCGGGAATTGATATGGCTAAGGAACATTTTTATCACATAATTTTCCTCGATAACATGATGCCCGGCTTGAGTGGCGTTGAAACGCTAAAGAAAATGCACGAAGAAAAAATTTTGAGCGACAAAACAAAAGTTATAATGTTGACGGCGAGCGCGATAGCCGGTATGCGAGAAGTTTTTTTGCGCGAGGGCTTCGACGATTATTTAAGCAAGCCAATAGTCGTTTCAGAGCTTGAAGGCATGTTGGAAAAATATTTGCCGCCGGGAATGATTAAATTCGAGGAAGAAGAGACTAAAAAACTTGAAGTCGTCGAAGAGGTTAAAGTAGAGCAGATTAGCGCAGATGAATTCAGCATTAACGAGAAAGAAAAATTTGCTAAGATGTGTCCTAACGTGGATTTGGAGACGGGCTTAAAATATTGCATGGGAAGCAAGAATTTTCTGTTGCAAATGTTGACGACGTTCACGGACGGGAAAAAAGCCGAAAAGATTCAAGAAAAATTCGAGGCGCAAGATTGGAAAGGCTATCAAATTTTAGTCCACGCGCTCAAGTCAACGGCAATGTCAATCGGTGCAGAAAATTTGAGCGAGGCTGCTAAAGATTTAGAATTCGCCGCTAAAAATAAAGACGCAGAAAAAATTTTGTCGAATCACTCTGATTTAATGGCAACGTATAAAAAAGTTCGCGGGGAAATTGCAAAATATTTATCTGGAGCGCAAGAAGAACCCGTTAACGCAGATGAATTCACCAATCGCGAGAAAGAAAAATTCGCTAAGATGTGCCCTGATTTGGATTTGGAAACGGGCTTGAAATATTGCATGGGGAGCAAAGAATTTTTGTTGCAAATGTTAACGACGTTCACGGACGGGCAAAAAGCCGAAAAGATTCAAGAAAAATTCGACACGCAAGATTGGAAAGGTTATCAAATTTTAGTCCACGCGCTTAAATCAACGGCAATGTCAATCGGTGCAGAAAATTTGAGCGAGGCTGCTAAAGATTTAGAATTCGCCGCTAAAAATAAAGACGCAGAAAAAATTTTGTCGAATCACTCTGATTTAATGGCAACGTATAAAAAAGTTCGCGGGGAAATTGCAAAATATTTATCTGGAGCGCAAGAAGAACCCGTTAACGCAGATGAATTCACCAATCGCGAGAAAGAAAAATTCGCTAAGATGTGCCCTGATTTGGATTTGGAAACGGGCTTGAAATATTGCATGGGGAGCAAAGAATTTTTGTTGCAAATGTTAACGACGTTCACGGACGGGCAAAAAGCCGAAAAGATTCAAGAAAAATTCGACACGCAAGATTGGAAAGGTTATCAAATTTTAGTCCACGCGCTTAAATCAACGGCAATGTCAATCGGCGCAGAAAGTTTAAGCGCGGCGGCTAAAGATTTGGAATTCGCCGCTAAGAATAAAGACGCAGAAAAAATTTTGGCGAATCACGCTGACTTAATGGCGACGTATAAAAAAGTTCGTGAAGAAATTGCAGGGTATTTGTCGGGGGCGAGCATATGAGCAAAATATTAATCGTTGATGATGATGAAATGATGTTGATGATGGCGCGGCACATTTTATCGACGAAATACGAAACAATCACGGCGACGACGGGCGAGGAAGCAATAGAAATTTTCGAGCACGAACATCCCGATATGGTGTTGTCGGATTTGATGATGCCGGAAATGGACGGCTACGAATTGCACCGAATTTTACAGGAAAGAAGCGCGGAGCCGGTGCCGATAATGTTCATGTCGGCTGACGAAAGCGAGGAAACCGAGAGTAAAGGCTTTGAAGTCGGCGCGGAAGATTATATACGCAAGCCGCTAAAACCAGATGTACTTTTGCGGCGCGTGGGAATTATAATCGAGCACTTAGATAAAGTTCGTGGACTTGAGACGGCGGCATCAACTGACCAATTAACAAAACTGCTCAATAAATCGGCGTCACAACGGGAAATCGGGGAAATGGTTAAAAACGCAAACGGCGCGTTGCTCATGATTGATTTGGACAGTTTTAAGTTAGTCAACGACATTTACGGACATGCGGCGGGCGATAAAATTTTAATTGCGTTCGCAGAGCTGATACGGAAAATAATTCGCGAAAACGATTTGGCGGGGCGCATGGGCGGCGACGAATTTGTTGCCTTTCTGCAGAACGTCTACGACGAAAAAATTTTAATCAATAAAGCAAACTTTTTGAACGAACAGATTTTAATCGCGGCGAAAAATATTCTCGGCAACGATATGCAAATTCCGTTGGGCGTGAGTATTGGCGCGGTCTTCGTGCCCGATGAGAAAAATACTTTCCAGAAACTTTACGAAAAAGCTGACAGCGCACTTTACGAAGTCAAACAGCACGGCAAGCACGGCATTTCTATTTTCAGCGAAAAACATTACGGCGCGGAAAAAACGTCAACGGTCGAGGGAATATCGCAAATGCGCATGATTTTAGGTGAACGCAACGTCGAGGCGGGCGCGTATTTCGTAGACTTTGAAACGTTTAAGAAAATTTATCAGCTCCTCTCGCGCATGGTCGACAATTACAAAAAAGGACTCGTGCTAATGCAGTTCACGTTGGCGACGGAAAATTTTGCGGAAGAGTTTAAAGAAGTGTTGATTCACTCGTTGAGAAAAAGTGATTGTGTGACGCAGAGCGGGAAAAAATTTTTGGCGTTGCTAATGGAGGCTACAGAGCTTGAATCCGACAGCGTTAAGAATAGAATTTTTTCGCGGCTGAAAAACTTTAACGCACATGAAATAACTTTCGAGAGGGAAAGGATTAGTGGTTAGTGTATAGTGGCTGGTGGTTAGGGAAAAATTCTAGTCACTAATCACTAACCACTAGCCACTAAAAAGAGGTTGAGGCGATGAAATTTATAAATATTAAAAATTTTAATTTGCTGGTGGCGATTGCCGCATTTTTAATAATCGTGTTGCCCGCGATGATGTTTTTAAATTTCAACGAGGAATTCGCGGAACGTAAAGAAAAAATCGGCTTTATAATTTTGGGCGATATAACAATTCCAGGTTGGAACGAATCGCAATATAAAGGCATTAAGGCGGCTTGCGAGGAATTCGGCGCGGAATTACTCGTTCGCGACAAAGTTAAGGAAAATAGCGGGCAATGCACAGAGGCGATAAAAGATTTGATTAATAATGGCGCGGGCATGATTTTTCTAGCGAGCTATTCTTATTCCATTGAGGCGCAAGATATAATCAGCGAATATCCGCACGTGGCTTTTGCGACGAATTCGGCTGAAGTTCACGCCAAAAATATGACGGCGTATTTTACACGCATGTATCAGGCGCGATATTTGTCAGGAGCTTTGGCGGGCATGAAGACTAAATCAAACGTAATCGGCTACGTGGCGGCAATGTCCAATAGCGAAGTTAATCGCGGGATAAATGCGTTTACATTGGGCGTTCAAAGAACTAATCCGCAAGCAAAAGTTGTAGTCATGTGGACCGGAGCTTGGCAAGACGAAAAAGTTGAGGCTCAACACGCGGAACGGCTGATAAAAGAGGCGGGCGCAGACGTTTTAACTTATCATCAAGACGAAGACGCGACCGCGCAGGTTGCAGAAAAATTCGGCGCGGATTTCATTGCCTACAACGCGATTTTAGAAACCAAGTCGGAGCATTATTTAACGTCGGTTATCTGCCGTTGGGATTTATATTATGCAGACATGATTCAGCGGTACTTGAAAGGCGAAATAAATTCTGTAAAAAATCATTGGCTGGGCATAGAGCGC